>DASYTB010000565.1:0-5616 GCA_036002705.1 Verrucomicrobiia bacterium | reverse complement strand
TGCTGTGCTACCGTTACACCATCGGGCAGTGTTACGGGCTAGCAAGATAGGTGGTTTGGGACGGGAGTCAAGCGAACCCAAACGAGATTTGCAGAGGCAGGCCGCGGGGCCTGATTAAAGAGAGAATATGCCGCAAGAGTATCGGCTCATTTTAAAGAATGTTGATCAGCCGGGTTATACCAATGACCTGGACTGCTATCAGCGTTTGGGGGGATACGAGGCGCTAAAGAAGGCGCTGGCAGTCCCACCCAAGACTTTGGCGGATGGCAAGGCGGTTTCGCCGCAGGAGCAGATTCGGGATGAGGTGAAGCTCTCAGGTCTGCGCGGGCGCGGCGGGGCGGGTTTTTCATGCGGGTTGAAGTGGTCGTTTGTGGATCGGAAGGGCGGGAAACCGATTTACCTGATCTGCAATGCGGATGAATCGGAGCCCGGAACGTTTAAGGACCGGCAGATCATTCACAAGGACCCGCATCAGATGATCGAGGGGATGATCATCTCGTGCTTCGCGAACGATGTTCATTTGGCCTACATTTATATTCGGGGGGAATTTCCCGAGGGCGCGCGAATTCTGAACCGAGCCTTAAAAGAAGCGCGAGAGAAAAACTTTCTGGGGAAGAACATTCTGGGCAGCGGGTATGACCTCGAGATTTATGTGCACCGCGGGGCAGGAGCTTATATCTGCGGGGAGGAAACGGGCTTGATCGAGTCCCTGGAAGGGAAACGGGCTTACCCGCGAATCAAGCCGCCGTATTTTCCGGCGATCCTTGGGTTGTACATGTCGCCGACAATTGTGAACAATGTCGAAACGCTTTGCGCGGTGAAGCACATCGTGATGATGGGGGGGGCCGAATTCGCGAAACTTGGGACGCCCAATAATACCGGGACGCGTATTGTCAGCATCAGCGGCCACGTCCAAAAGCCGGGGTATTACGAGATTGAGGTCGGCAAAGCGACCATCGGGGAAATGATTTCTCACTTCGGTGGGGGATTGCGTGAAGGGCGGAAGCTGAAGGCGATCATTCCGGGTGGTTCCTCAGCAAAAGTTTTCAAAGCGGGAGAGAAGTTTAAGCTGAAGAAGAAAGGCCCGGACGGCAAGGATATCGAGCAGGAGGTCGATCTGCTTGATTTGCCGTATGACTTCGACTCGTTGATGGCGGCCGGGAGCATGTCGGGGTCCGGCGCGATTATCGTGCTCGATGATACCACCGACATAGTCGAGGCTCTTGCGAATATCTCGGAGTTTTACGCGCACGAGAGCTGCGGCCAATGCACGCCGTGTCGCGAGGGTTCGCTCTGGATGAGCAAAGCGCTCCATCGATTGACGCATGGTGAGGGGCGCAAGCAGGATGCGGATTACCTGTTGCGAATCGCGGATAATATTCCGGGCGGACGGACGATTTGCGCGTTCGGCGAAGCGTGCTCGTGGCCAGTTCAAAGCTTCGTTCGGAAATTTAAGGACGAGTTTGAAGCCCGTGGTGCCGCGGATGAGGAGCGGAGAAGGAAAATGGATCGGGCGACGGGCGCTGGTCCGAGTAGTGAGATGAAATTGGCGGCGAGTCCATGCTAACAAAGTGAGAACCCCAAGGAATATCGATGTCCAGGACGCTAAATATGTTTGCGGACATAAGTTGCGTCTTCGCTTTAACGATGGCACGGAACAGCAGATGGACTTTGGGCCATTCCTTAAAAAAGCTCAGCACCCCAGTTTGAAGAAATATAAGCGGATTGACGGATTCCGGCGATTTCGTATCGAAGGCGGCAACATCATGTGGGGCGACTACGACATGATTTTCCCCGTAGCCGATCTTTACCCCGGAGAAATATCTTAATGGCTCGTTATTTCACAACTCTGTCCGAACGCAGCCAATACTCGGGATCTGGCGATCGGTTCGGCCTCCAGGCGCGTTTACATTGGAAAGCAAAGTAGGATGTCCAACATAGCCCCAACCGAACAGAAGCCCGCCCCGCCGCCAGTCGAGATGATCACCGTCAAAATTGACGGGCAGACTGTTTCGGTGCCGAAGACGATGTCGGACCCCGTGACGGGCAAACCGATTCCGACGACGATGATCCAGGCTTGTCACAAAGCAAAAATCGATGTGCCGCATTATTGTTACCATCCGAAGCTACCGGTGGCGGGGAATTGCCGGATGTGCCTCGTCGAATTTGGAACTCCGGCGATGGGGCCGGATCGAAAACCGATTTTGAATCCCGACGGGACGACGAAAATCGCGAAATCACCTCGGCCGGCGATTGCTTGCGCGACACCGATTTCACCTGGGATGGAAATTTACACGAGCACCTCGGGGGTGATGGACATGCGCAAGGCGGTCCTGGAATTCCTGCTTATTAACCACCCTCTTGACTGCCCGATTTGCGACCAGGCCGGAGAATGCAAGCTGCAGGAGTATTCGGTGGATTACGGGCAGTCGCAGAGCCGTTTCGTCGAGGAAAAGGTCCACAAACCGAAGCGGGTCGATCTGGGACCACGGATTGTTCTCGATGATGAACGGTGCATCCTTTGTTCGCGGTGCATTCGTTTTACCAAGGATATCGTGGGAGATGATGCGCTCGGTTTTGTGAATCGGGGGAGCTATAACACGCTCACCCATTATCCGGGCAAACCGTTTGATAACAACTACACGCTAAATACGGTGGATATTTGTCCCGTTGGCGCGCTCACTTCGAAGGATTTCCGTTTTAAGATGCGGGTTTGGTTTCTGCGCGAGACCAAAAGCGTCTGCACGAGTTGCGCGACCGGTTGCAACATTATCATCGGTTCGCGGGAGGATGTGGTCCATCGTTATGAACCGCGCGAGAACGACGGGGTGAATTCATGCTGGATGTGTGATTACGGTCGGCTGAATTATAAATGGATCAACCGCGAAGACCGGCTCAGTGAAGTGAAGATTCGGCAGGCGGATGGAACGCAAGCGACCAGAAGTTGGGCGACCGCGATCCGGGACATTTCACAGAAGCTGGGCGCTGCTCGGAAAGGCTCGATCGCCATCATTGCCTCGGCACGCCAAACGAATGAAGAGCTGTATCTGCTGAAAAAACTGGCGGATAAAGTCGGCGCCATCACGGATTCGATATCGCGCCGGGGCGAAGGGGATAAGTTACTGCTTAATTCGGATCGAAATCCGAACATGACGGGCTCCAGCTTGATTGGGATTAGCGCGAAAGAGCCCGGCAGCAACCTTCCGAAAATTGCGGAGGCAATTCGCAAGGGAACGGTCACGACACTAATAGTTTTCGGCGAGGATGTGACGAAACACGGTATAGGAGCAGATCTGCTGGGAAAACTTGAAACACTGATCGTTTCTGAAATCCTGCCGAACAACACGACCGCGACGGCTCAGTATGTCCTGCCGGGGGCGGCGCATGCGGAAAAGCGCGGGACGTTCACAAACATCAAAGGCCGAGTGCAGCGGTTCATGAAAGCGGTTGAGCCTCCTGGAAACGCGCGCGCGGAGTGGGAATTCCTCCACGAGTTGGCCTTTAATGTCACGGGGCAAAATGGGTTTGTGAGTATCGAGGGATTATTTAATCAAATGGCCAAAGATGTTCCAGCCTTCGTGGGGCTAACATGGGGTGGGTTGGGCGATTTAGGAGCATCGGTTCCGATTTGAGTCTATCATGCATTTAGGTCCGACCGGCGAATTTATACTTTTCAGTTTCATCAAGATCATTTGTGTGATCGGGGTCTTGATGCCGATGATCGCCTACTCGGTGTGGGTGGAACGGAAGGTCTCTGCTTTTATTCAGGATCGAGTTGGGCCGAATCGCGTGGGCCCGGCGGGGCTTCTCCAACCGCTGGCGGATGGTCTTAAGTTTGTGCTCAAGGAAGACTTCACGCCGGCTCACGTGCGGAAAGCTTACTTCTGGCTGGCGCCGGCGATCACGATGATACCCGCCTTCCTGACGATCGCGGTGATTCCATTTGGTTCCCAGCTTGGACATAGCAAGATGGTGATCGCCGATCTCAATGTAGGAATTCTCTATACTTTCGGAATTGTTTCCCTGGGCGTGTACGGAATCGTTTTGGCCGGCTATGCCTCGAATTCCAAATATCCGTTCCTCGGAGGAATCCGTTCGAGCGCGCAGATGATCTCGTACGAGATCGCCATGGGCATGTCGGTAATCCCTGTTTTCCTGCTGGTCGGCGATCTCAATTTAAGCCGCGTTATTGAATGGCAGGCGCAGCACGGCTGGATGATTGTTTACGCGCCATTCTGTTTCTTTGTTTTTCTCGTGTCGGCTTTCGCGGAAACCAATCGTCTTCCGTTTGATCTGCCGGAATCGGAAACCGAGTTAGTCGCGGGTTATAACACGGAATACGGCTCGATGAAGTTCGCGCTCTTCTTTCTAGGTGAGTATGCGAATATGATCGCCGCGTCAGCCATGATGGTGACGCTTTTTCTGGGAGGCTGGACCTTGCCGTTTATCTCGGCGCCCGCCAGTTCCATTGGGGCCGGCATTTTTCATATCGCGGTCTTTCTTGGGAAGTTGATTTTCTTCATGGTCCTGATGATCTGGGTGCGCTGGATGCTGCCGCGCTTCCGGTATGACCAGTTAATGGATTTAGGCTGGCGGCGATTCGTTCCGTTTGCCCTGGCGAATATTTTCTTTTACGCGTTCGTGCTTTGGGCACGCGCGAGCTAAGTATGATTGTTAAACGTCCTCCATTAAGTTGGTGGGAGCGGCTTTATTTGCCAGCCCTTTTCAGCGGTTTTAAAGTCACCGCCCGCCATTTCGTCCGGAAAAAGCTGACGATGCAATATCCGGAGGAGAAGTGGGTCGTGCCGCCGAACTATCGCGGCGCGCCTTACCTGGTCAAAGATCAGGAGGGCCGGACCAAATGCGTATCGTGCCAGCTTTGCGAGTTTGTTTGTCCGCCGAAGGCCATCCGCATTACGCCGCCCGGGCCGGCCAGTTCGCCCGAGGTGGGAAATGTCGAAAAGGCCCCGAAGGAATTCGAGATCAATATGATCCGGTGCATCTTCTGCGGTTTTTGCCAGGAGGTATGCCCCGAAGAAGCAATCTTTCTGATGAAAGATTACTCGCTCACGGGCCTGACGAGACAGGAAATGGTCTATGACAAAGAGAAACTTCTCGAATTAGGCGGGACGCACAATGATCAGATAAAGAAATGGAAGCGCAAGGCTGAAGAGGCCAGGGAACAGGGAGTTACACCATAGGGAGATCCGATGTCGGGCTACGATATTGCTTTCTATATTTTCTCCGCGTTGACGCTGCTTTGCGGGCTGTTGGTGATTGTGAATAAAAACCCGGTCACCTCGGCCATGTCGCTGGTCTTGTGCATCGTCTCGCTCGCCGGGATATTTGTCCTGCTGCAAGCGTTCTTTCTGGCGGCGGTGCAAATCCTGGTCTATGCCGGCGCCGTCATTGTCTTGTTTCTCTTCGTCATCATGTTGCTGGATGTGAAAGAAGAGGCGCGGAGAAGGATAAAGCTGGTTAAAGGTGTTGCCGGGCTCCTGGCTGTCCTGGCCGTGCTGGCAATCGTGGTCAGCACGATCTGGAAATCGCAACCGGGTGCCGGTTTGCCGGTAGCTACCTTGGTCGGAGGCACGGCGCAGCTTGGGCGGCAGCTTT
>DASYTB010000564.1:0-5572 GCA_036002705.1 Verrucomicrobiia bacterium | reverse complement strand
ATATTCATCTGGAATGCCTCGAGTTATCGGAGTGATCGAGGGCAGCGTGCAGGTGGTTCACCCCGAACAGTCAGTTACGCTCCATCCGGGCGAGTTCTGTCTCCTGCCGGCGGCTCTCAGCATCGCCAAACTCGAGAGCGCCGCTGCAACCAAATTTCTTTCAGCGACTCCCGGCGTTTAGTCGGAATTATCTGGAATACTAACTTCGCAAAAAAAGAAAGGCGGCTGGAGATCTTCCAAGCCGCCGTTCATGTCCCCTCTTGGCCGCAACATGTTGCCGAAATGCTATCAGCTATGTTTTTGGTTCCTATCAGGATGGCTCTGATTACAAGCTCGCTTCCTCTGGTGATCCAGCTTCCCTCAGTTAGCCCGCACACGATAGAAGCGCCGGCCGCCCCCCGGAACAGGCACGCTGAATCGGTAATTCATCGTGTCCACCGGTTGAGCAGCAGCCGTTTCCGGGCTCCATCCATCCCCGAGACTGGCCTTTGATTCCAAGGTAAAGCTCGCGGGCGCGGCGCCGGCTGTTATCACAAAACCAAGGATAAGCTGGCCGCCTCCCCGCTGGGCACCCGTCAAATGAAAGACCGGAGCGCCGGTGGGTTGCAGCGTCCGAACCCCAAACATCGGACCCCATGGCAGGAAGTCGTGTCCGGTTTTTGCTCGAGCCTGCAGGATGAAACTTCCGGTTTGGGTGGGCAAAAATTGAAAGGAAGTGGCGGCCGTGTCCGTAATCTGCTCATTCGTCACCTCCTGGACGTTCGCAAACTGGATGTCGTCAAAAACCCAGCCGTAAGAGGTATCGGTGGCGGGATAGTAATCGCCGCTCGCGAACTCAAATCCGAATCGGACCTGGATTTGCTGGCCGACAAAGTTCGTCAGACCGACGGTTCGCGGCGCAAATGTGCTCTGTCCGCTCGTGCTGTTCCCATCCTGGTTATCGATCGTTTGCCAGCTTCCCCCGCCATCCTGTGAAATCTGCACGCGCGCGTGCTGGTCCGAATCGGACCACCCAAGTTTGCTCTGGAACGTTATTGAAGCATTGGCGCCGACCAGGTAATTTGGCGTTAAAGTCACGTATTGGGAAACCGGCTTTTCGCCTGGTGTCGCAAGGTGAAAAGCAAACGCGCCGCTTTTTTTCAATGTATTTTCGATGACAGCATACTGGCCGGTCTGCGAGATGATGACTTTGTTGCTCCCATTTTCCGCGCCTTCAGTCGCCGCCTGGCTTGTTTGGAAATCCCGCCATTCATAGGCGGCGGCTCCCGGAACCACCGAAATGGTATAATCATTCAACCGGTTGACCGCGGCGATCGAGCTGCCGTTGACCATAGGCGTGGCATAGCTCGGCAGAAAATCGAGTTTTTGACTCTGCCCTCCCGAAATGGTCACCGTCCGAGTGAGCGCAGCGAATCCGCCGCCGGAAAAGGTGACGGAGTAGGTTCCATTCCCTGGGACCGGTACCGCATAGCCGCCGGAACGCGCGGTGATTCCCTGGGAATTCGATCCGGTGACAGTAACCGTGACCCCGCCGATACCCTCGCCGAGGTCATAAAAATTATTTCCGTTCAGGTCATAATAAGCCACCCCGGTAATGAACGGACTCGCCGATAAGATCGTCCCGAAATCCTGGGTTACGACCATAGGTCCGACTTGATTGGTGGCGTTTTCGTTATGCCCAAGCTTAACCCCAATTCCGACCTCCATGAATAGATTGGTGTGAATACTCTCCCGATGTCCGGGAGGAGTCTGCATTCCGTCCGTTCCGGGTCCATAATCCACCTCGAAAGCCGCATGGCCGTGGAATACGGACTGGGCATTGGCGAAGACATTTTCTCCATACGTTCGGTAGTTATAACCTGCCGCTTTAATCCGCGTTCCCGGATTACTGCCATCCACTCCGATATGCCCTTGATAAACATTATTGAACATATCGAGGGAGTGGTTCCGAGCCGCATCGGTTAACTGCGCATTCATAGCCAGCGGCGGAGCGGGCGGGATAATGGCGAATTGAGCCTGCATCGCGGCGAGATTCACTCCCCAATACGCATAGTTTTGCTGAACGTCCGAGTCGCTCGTGTTGGCCAACAGCAGCCCTTCCGCCAGCGGATTCGCGCGCGCCCGATTTATAAGCTCGAGGTAAAGCTGCTCTTCGGGGCTTGGATCACCAATCGAATAGACCGTGTTCCGGGCTTTTAATCCTTCGCTCTGCCTGACGGCAGCGCTCTCAACCACGATTGGCGCAGCGGGTGGAGGCGCCGCCGGAGCTGATGTCGCGACCTGCGGATCCGCCGCGCTCAACCGAGCGGCTGCTACCCACGCTGAAATTACGAAGTTGAACCTGAACAAAGCTTTCATATCTATCGAGACACCGAGCCGATTCTTAAGCGATCGCCAAAACGGCCCTAGAATACCAGACAACTGCCCAAATGCCAGTTCGGTGAATCCGCGGAATGCGGCCGAGTCGGCTGAGGGTGCCGTTGCCCCGCTTCGCCGCGCGAAAAGGATTCTCCTCGGATTAGAGGCACGATAAAGTCCTGCCGGATGTTAACCATGAAGCCTGCATTCTGTCCGAAAGACCTCCCTCCATCTGCCCGGCACCGGATGTGATGACCGCCGCCGAAAATCTTCTGGCGGAATTAATCGCGCTCCCCAGCGTGAACCCGGCATTTCTACCGGCTGGAGATGAACGGGGAGGCGAGGGGCGCGTCGCGGAATGCCTCGCCTCAAAAGCCACCAGCGCGGGATTGTCCGTTGAATTCCAACAAGTCCTGCCGGATCGTTCGAATCTGATCGTGCGATTGATTCCTCGCGGCAAGCCAACGCGACGGGTCATTCTGGCGCCGCATCTGGACACCGTCGGTTCGGTCAATATGCCTGAGTCGCATTTCAAACCCGCGGTGGAGAACGGACGGATGCACGGGCGCGGGGCCTGCGATACCAAAGGGAGTGTCGCGGCGATGTTTACCGCCGTGCTCGAAGCAGCCTTCAGCCCTCCAAGGGAAACCGAAATCATTTTCGCGGGCTTAGTGGATGAAGAAAACGCGCAGAAAGGCTCGCGAGTTCTGGCGAAATCCAGGCTGAAGGCGGACCTTGCGATCATTGGCGAACCCACGGAAGCCAGAGTCGTCACGGCACATAAAGGCGACATGTGGCTGAAGCTCATAACGCATGGAAAAGCGGCGCATGGAGCGCGCCCGGAACTTGGGCGCAATGCCGTTCACCAGATGGCCAGGGTCATTGATCTGCTGGAAACGAAATACGCGAAGTTTCTGCGCCGCCGAAAGCATCCGCTCCTCGGGAGCGCTACGATCAATGTGGGTTCGGTTCGCGGCGGCACCCAGCCGAACATCGTGCCCGACCGCTGCGAGATTGAAATTGATCGCCGCACCGTTCCGGATGAAATCGATTCACGCGTTCGAAGGGAGATACTCGGGTTTATTCGTGACGCCGGTCTGGCCGTTGAAATGGAGAACGCCAAGCACCATCCGTGCATCGGGCTTGAAACCGATCCCAAAGTGCCGTTGGTCGCACAATTCATGTCGCTGGCGCGCCAACGTGAATCGATCGGAGTAGATTTCTTCTGCGACGCCGCGATTATTTCCGCTGGTGGGACGCCCAGCGTGGTCTTTGGTCCGGGCAATATTGCGCAGGCGCATACGGTGGACGAATGGATCTCCCTGAAATCACTGAAGCGCGCCACCCTTCTGCTCACACGGTTCCTTCGGGGTCTCCCGTGATTTATTTGCAATGCGTTTAGCGTTTCTCACCCATGAACCGTTTTTTCCGCCGAGCGGGGGTGGTTCCGCCGAGGCGGTCTATCTCGTCGAGGAAATGGTCGGCCGGGGTTGGGAAGTACAGCTCTTCTGCCCGAAAATCGCCGATCCGGAGGGCGTTCGAAAGCGTTTCGGCGTAAACCTGCACGAGTTTACGACGTGGGAAATGGGCCGCTACACCAAGCTGCGCAATGCCAAATACCTGATTTACCCATTCTTTCTCCAACGGCTGGTCGAGCGCTCAACGGGCGGGCGGCCCTACGACTTCCTTTTTTCACAACACGCCATCGCGGCGGTCACGGCGGGACGTTTGAAGAAAAAGTGGCGTGTTCCGGCTGTCATGAACTTCCTCGATTACCTGACCGGCTTCATGGAGACCTGGCCGGTCTGGCTCGCCCCCCCGCCCGCCCTGGCCGTCCTGAAGCAATTTGAACTTTCTTTGCCCAAACGCTACGGCGTTGATGGCCTCCTGACCGTCTCGGATACGTTGGCGGACTACTTCGAAAAAGCCGGTTACTCTCGTGAGAAAATTCTGCCGATCTATTATGGATATGATTCGCAGCTCTTCCTTTATCGAGACCCGAAGCCGTGGGCCATCCAGCGGCCACCTGTGATTGTGATGCACGGCTCGCTCGATCACCACCATTTGCGAGACATAGCCCTTTTCGCAATGGACCGCGTCGCCCGCGAATTGCCCGTGGCGATTTTTCGTTTCGTCGGCCAAAAGACTGCCGCCCTGGAAAGCTTCCTCGCCCGCGCCAGGGAGCGCGTTCCATCCGCCAAAATCGAATTGACAGGCTTTGTGCCCTACGCCGAAGTGGCGGCCCACCTTCACTCCGCCGATCTCGGGATCGTTCCGTACGAAGAATCCACCGGCACGCATTGCGCGTTCGTGGCAAAAATCGTCGAATACCTGGCCGTCGGACTGCCGGTTGTCAGCACCAGCATCAACAGCGTTTCGCGCTATTTCGCGAACGAACCGACCGTTAAGTTCGCCGGATTCGACGGCGGGCGTTTCGGCGATGCGATTCTCGAGAGTTTGCGCAACCCGGCCTCGAATCTCGTGCCCGCCGCGCGCGCCGCCAGCGAGCGCGTCAAACGCGAACTCGATTGGCGCGCGATCAGCCGGAAAGCTTGCGATTTCGTTCAGAAGATCGCCGATCGCAATTCTCCCTTCCGCAAAGCACCGCCATGAGCGAGAACAAACTTACGTTTTTCCGGCAGAGCGGATGGCTGGCGATTGCCACGGCAACGTCAGGGGTATTCCTGATCGCGGTTTATCCGGTTATTACCAAAAAAACGGCCGACCCGGGAATTTTTATGGCGCTTTTGCGCGTCTTCACTGTCCTCGCCATTCCGACGGCCGGCCTGCAAATCGTCATGGCTCAGGATGCCGCGGCGGCCATCACGCCTCAAAAAAAGGAGCAACTGGCCGCTGCCAGCCAGGCCATCGCGCGCGGCATTCTCGGATTTTGGGTTTGCCTGGCGGTCCTCTGTGCAGTTTTCCAGCACCGAATCGCCAGCACCCTCAATCTCGCGCATGAAAGTGCCCTTTGGGTGACGCTGTTCCTGGTTTTGGCCCAACTATTTCTTCCGTTTGGACAGGGGCTCCTCCAGGGAACGCAGAATTTCGCCTGGCTTGGATGGTCCATTATTCTCAGTGGACTGGGCCGCTTTGCCGGAGTCTGCATCATGGTTTTGATATTCAAAACCCAGTCCACCGGGGCTTTGTTCGGGGCTCTGCTCGGGTTGGGCGCCGCCACCACGGTGGGTCTTTTTCCATCGCGAACTTTGTT
>DASYTB010000563.1:0-9135 GCA_036002705.1 Verrucomicrobiia bacterium | reverse complement strand
CGAACGGGGGACGGCGCGATCATCTCCGTTTTTAGACCCTGTTTGATAGCACGGGGCCACGCGTCAAGAATCCTTAATTGTTAGACCGCTGGGAAGGCAAACCATTCGGAACAAATCGTGCGCACAAAGTATTACTCCTCTCGTGACCCGCGCTTTGGTTTAAGAGACTTGCTTAGCTCCTTTGCGGAATACTGTCCAGGGGCGCCCGGCACATCCAAATATCCGTAAGTAAAGCAGGAGCCCGCCCGCGGAAAGGTGAGCCGCGTTTCTCTTCCCAACGCTCCCATGCCGATCACGCAGATCGGTCCGTTCCAACTTTGTTGCAGCAATTTCCTCAGTTTCGCAACGTCTTCCTCGGTATCTGCCCGGGCCGCGATCTTGCCGATCTTGCCGAGTTTCAAAGCGCGATTCAGGATATCCTCCATTTCCGTGAACGAGGGCGTTTTGTCAAAATCGTGGTGGGAGACAATGCTTGCTTTGCCAAGTTCCACGCATTTCTTGCCGACCCGCGCGGCCAGTTCGCTGTTCAATTCCACATCGACGGAGGTGAGATTCTGAATGGCTCGCTCCAACAATGGCCAGCGTGCTGCATCCTCTTCGAGCCACTTTCCTCCTTCTTTCGCCAAACGGAGGGTTGCGATCACCGGCCTTCCGGTCCTTTCGATCTGTTTGCCGATCCCAATCCAGTTGGGAAGATCGGGAAAACCATCCGCGCGCAGTTCAACAACATCACAGGGAAGTGGCTGTGGGTTGTTTTCCCAATTCAGGAGATAATCGGCCGTGATAATCGTGCCGATGACCAGCGGAAAAGGACCGAATTGGACTGTTTTCCCCATGCGGACAACCCTCTTGATGCTTTCTCCGGCGCGGAGGCCAGCTTACGCCCCGACCCTCGGAACAGCCGTTTTAGCGTTCGTCCGCGCCGCTTCGATCAGTTCCCAGAATTTCGGGTTTTGCTGGAGCACTTCATCCTCGCGCACCGGCAGGTTCGAGCGATAAAGAAAGTCCTTCAACGTATTCTTGTTCAAAATTCGATAAACCAGCACTCCCAAGTCGTTCCGCTCAAAATACACGCGGTAATCTCCAAGGCGAAATCGGTGCAAATGACGGCCGGCGCGTTCCAACCTGCCGTATTTTTCGAGATCCGATTTCAGGACTTCCTGTGGCAAACCGCGAAACTCGCCCAAGATGTAGAGCTGAAGCTCCTTGGGCATTTTCGAAAGCTCCGCCGCGCTGGTCGGATTAAAAATAATCTGGAATGGCCGCATCTACTCCCAAAGCATAAGGAAAAACCTGACGGACGAAAGATTTTTCGCAAGATTTGTGGCGGGATAAGTGGATTCGTGCTCCGAACGAAGCACCAAGCGATCGCCCTGATCTGGGCTCCGTTTGCCGATTTCTGTTTCTCGGAGCTGCGGCCAAAACGAAAACGCCCTCCGCCCGAAGCAGAAGGCATCGGTCTCAAAAAGGAAGCTGATTTTATCTTTTGGTTGCCGCGAAAACAGCTTTCACGCGCCGATAAGCCGCGAAACCAATCAAGGCCAAACCGGAGAGCAACGCGCAGGTTTGAGGTTCGGGAACCGGCGCCAGAAGCTGGCCTCTGATTTCACCAACACTCGAAAACGTCGGATTTGCGTCCGAAAAGAGGTTAACGAAGAGCGAGTTGGCAAGCAGCAGTGACTCTTGGGCAGGAGTCAATACCACCGATCCCTCAATGGTGCCCGACGAACTCAGCCCGGAAGGATTGCCTGGCTGGAGGGCAACTTCCCCATCCGCTCCGGTCGTGAATTGATGCACCAAAGGTGCCGTGACGCTTGCTGCGGATTGACTTCCTTCATAGATTCCGCCGTTAAGGTAATTTCCACTCAGATCAGCCGCATAACCAACGCCCCATTGGCCGAAACCGGCGTTAAAACTCAGCGTCCTCGTCCCAGAGTCATAGGTTATCTCCGGGATTCCGAAGTCACCCGAACCCCCTCGCGCCGGCGAAAAAAGCGCTGCGGGCACCTCATTATCTTCGCGAAGACCTCCGGTGTCGTCCGGGTTTGGTCCGAGTGTAAAAACGATTTGAGCCTCTGCCCCGACGAGAGACAACGCAATAGATAGGACTAATACTCCCCGTTTCATAGAATTTCCGCTCATCCTCCTTACTGGCATTAGGCCAAGGTCTCGATGACACGTCAAGGGGTGCATCTCCAAAAATCTCCAAAAATGAAAAAAAAAAAGCATATGGAGAGTCCTCACGTCGTCTCCTGCCTTGAAATGCGATGGGAATCGAGTTTTCTAGCCTTCTTTTAAGGTCTGGAAGAATGGCCGAGAGGGATGTTATAGTCGTGAGATAAGCCATCGATCAATGCGCTCA
This sequence comes from Verrucomicrobiia bacterium, assembly GCA_036002705.1. GTDB lineage: Bacteria > Verrucomicrobiota > Verrucomicrobiia > Limisphaerales > SXQI01 > DASVNK01. The sequence goes on along the minus strand of DASYTB010000563.1, from coordinate 6,773 downwards.
AGAGTCATGAGGTTTCTTTGTTTGCTGCCCGTTCTTCTGTCGATTTCTACTGGAATGGTTTCGGGCGCCGTTGATGCGAAAGCCTTACGCCATTGGGCGTTTGTCGCCCCGACGCCTCCGGCGTTGCCGACGGTGAAGGGGCTGAAGCCTGAGAATCCGGTGGATCTTTTTGTTTGGGCGCGGCTGGAGATGGAGGGGATTGAGCCCTCGAAAGAAGCGGATCGCGCGACGTTGCTGCGACGGGTGAGTCTGGATCTCGTCGGCCTGCCCCCCACCCCCGAGGATCTCAATGAGTTCCTCAGAGACACGCGGGCAGATGCTTATGAGCGGGTGGTGGATCGGTTGCTGGCCTCGCCGCATTATGGCGAGCGGTGGGGGCGCTGGTGGCTGGATGCGGCGCGCTACGCGGATTCGAATGGCTATAGCATCGATGCGCCGCGGCAGATTTGGAAGTATCGCGATTGGGTGGTACGCGCGCTGAACGAGGACATGCCCTTCGAGGAGTTTGCGATTGAGCAACTGGCCGGGGATTTGTTGCCGAACGCGACGCTGGAGCAGAAAATCGCGACGGGGTTTAATCGCAATACGCAGATCAATCAGGAGGGCGGGATCGATCCGGAACAGTTCCGGGTGGAATCGGTGATGGACCGGGTGAGCACGTTCGGGACGGTGTTCCTGGGTTTGACGATAGGTTGCGCGCAATGCCACGACCACAAGTTCGACCCGATCGCGCAACGCGAGTATTACCAGTTGTTCGCCTTCTTCAACAACACCGTCGAGGATGGGCATGGGCAGTCAGCGCCGGGTGGAATGCTGGAGATGCCAAACGAAGTCGAGCCGTTTGAAAGCACATTGAAGGAACTGGAGGAAGCGCGGGCGGACCTGGCGCGCTTTGTCGATGGGCAGGGTGGAGACGTGAACGCCTGGGAGAAAATATTGAGCGAAGAGGAGCGCGCGAAATTGAGCGCGGCAGTGCGCGAGGCGATTCCGCTGCCCTGGCCCGAGCGGACTTTTGAACAGAAGCGCGCGGCCTACGCGGTGTTCAAGCCGGAGAACCCGGATTTCAAGCCGCGCGATGCGAAGTTGAAAAGGCTGGAGAAGAAAGAGCCGCGGCATATTACGACGCTCGTCATGCAGGAGAGAAAAGAACCGCGCGAGACGTTTATCTTTACGAAAGGGGACTTCACGCGGCCATCGAAGAGGGTGGAACCGGGTGTTCCGGCGGTGTTGCATCCGTTTGCGAGCGGGCCCGGAAGCACGAACGCAAATCGGCTCGACCTGGCGCGCTGGCTCTTCGAGCCGGGGAACCCATTGACGGCGCGAGTTATTGTGAACCGCATTTGGCAGCAGTATTTCGGACGTGGGTTGGTGGAAACGGATAACGATTTTGGGACGCAAGGTTCGGCGCCGAGTGATCTGGAGTTGCTGGATTGGCTAGCCTGCGAATTTATGAAGCCATCCGTGGTCCCTGGATCGGCGCCCACGAGTGCGTGGAGTTTCAAGCATATGCACCGGCTGATCGTCACGAGCGAGACGTATCGGCAAAGTTCGCGCGCGCGACCAGAGCTTGCCACGGCCGATCCGAATAATCGTTTGCTGGCGCGCCAGTCGCGACTGCGCCTGGATGCGGAGGTGATTCGGGATGCGGCGCTTTCCGCGACAGGTCTGTTGTCCGAAGAAATTGGCGGCCCGCCGGTCTTTCCGCCGCAACCGGATGGCGTGATGGCGTTGGGTCAATTGAAGCGCGGGTGGAACGCGAGCAAGGGTTCGGCACGGTATCGGCGGGCACTTTACACCCATTTCTGGCGCGCCACACCGCATCCGCAACTGGCCGTGTTCGACGCGCCGGACGCGTTCAGCACTTGCACACGGCGGATTCGCTCGAACACCCCATTGCAGGCGCTCACGCTGCTAAACGATCAGCAGTTTTATGAGTTCGCCGAGGCTTTGGCGCGTCGCGCTTTGGAAAAGCAAGGCGCCGACGCGGAACGAATCGATTATGCCTTCCGCCTCTGCATGTCGCGGCCGCCGCAGATGAAAGAACGAGAGCGCCTCGAACAGCTCCTGGCGGCGCAGAGTGAGACCGAGACCGAGCCAATCGAGCGATGGACCACGCTGGCGCGCGTGCTTTTGAATTTGGACGAGATGATTACGAGGGAGTGAAGCGAAGTTCCTGGCGCTGGCAGGCGCCCCCCCGAGGATGCGGGTGTCACTTTAGCCCTCGGCTGAGGCTACTCTCAGTTCCCCATGGAAAGGAAATTGCGCAGCAAACCCGCGCCCTCAACAAATCGTCGCCCTCTTTTGTTCCCGCTTCATGAGAACGGCAGAAGATCCGACTCGAGAGTAAGAATCCCTCGTCACCGCCCCCTTCTTGGGTTAAGAGAGAGAAACCCGTTACTATGACGAAGTTTATGTCCACGCTGTTTTGGATCGTGGTCAGCGCACTCGGGGCTTGGGGATATGCGGTGCTGGCGCTCGATCGCGGCGAAAAGATCAGTTCAGCCTACATTTTGCTCGCGGCGCTTTGCACTTATGCCATCGGCTATCGGTTCTACTCGAAATGGATCGCCACCAAAGTCCTCGCTCTGGATGACCGCCGAGCCACTCCCTGCGAAGTGCATGATGATGGGCGCGATTTCGTAAAAACCAACAAGTGGATTGTTTTCGGACACCACTTCGCGGCGATTTCCGGCCCTGGCCCTTTGGTCGGCCCGGTGCTGGCGGCGCAATTTGGATATCTGCCGAGCGCGCTCTGGATTTTGATCGGCGTGGCGCTGGGCGGCGCCGTTCAGGATTTCGTGATTCTCTTCTGCTCGATGCGCCGCAACGGCAAATCGCTCGCCCAAATGGTGAAGGAGGAGTTAAACACGCTCGCCGGCGGCATCGGCCTGATTGCGATCCTGGCCATCATGATCATTCTGTTAGCCGTGCTTGCGTTGGTGGTGGTGAAGGCACTCGCTGAAAGTCCTTGGGGTGTTTTTACCGTCGGTGCAACCATTCCCATCGCCATGCTCATGGGCGGTTATCTCCGGTTTTGGCGCGTCGGAAAAGTACTCGAGGCCTCGGCTTTTGGCGTTGTCCTGTTGCTGCTCGCGGTTTGGGGCGGACGTTTCGTGCATGGGAATCCTTCTTTGTCCGCCGTGTTCGGCCTCGGCGCGAAGCCCCTCGCGTGGAGTATTATCGTTTACGGGCTGGCCGCGAGTATTCTCCCGGTTTGGCTCTTGCTCGCGCCCCGCGATTACCTGAGCACCTTCATGAAGCTCGGCACGATTTTCGCCCTGGTGGTTGGCGTCTTCACCGTTTTGCCCGATCTCAAAATGCCCGCCGTGACAAAATTCATCGACGGTTCCGGTCTGGTCTTTGCCGGAAAGCTCTTTCCTTTTTGCTTCATCACGATTGCGTGCGGCGCGATCTCCGGCTTTCACACTCTCATCTCCAGCGGGACCACGCCGAAAATCATCACCCGCGAAAGCTATTCACGCCACATTGGCTACGGCGCGATGCTGCTCGAATCTCTGGTCGCCATTGTCGCCTTAATCGCCGCCTGCACGCTCGATCCCGGCGTTTACCTCAGCATGAATGTCAAAGGCGCGGGCGCGACCCCGGAGGCCGTGGCCGCGGACACCGTCTCCAAGGTCAACGCCACTGGCTTTTCTGTCACCACCCAGCAGATGGCCACCCTGGCGGACGAAGTCAAGGAACGCACCCTGTTCGGACGCACCGGTGGCGCTGCGACGCTCGCCGTCGGTATGGCCGCCATCTTCTCAAAGCTAACCGCCGGACGCTGGCTCGATCTTTGGTACCACTTCGCGATCATGTTCGAGGCTCTGTTCATTCTTACTACGTTGGATGCCGGAACGCGCGTCGGGCGCTATTTGCTCCAGGATTTTCTCGGCAACATCTGGAAACCGCTCGGCGACACGAAGAATCTATCGGCCAATGTGCTTGCCAGCGTCCTGGTCGTCATTGCCTGGGGTTATTTTCTCATTCAAGGCGTGCGCGATCCGCTCGGCGGGATTAACTCTCTTTGGCCGCTCTTCGGCATTGCCAACCAGTTGCTCGCCTCGATTGCGCTTTGCCTCGCCGCCACTGTCATTTTGAAAATGCAGCTTTCGACCCGTCCTGAATCCGGGCGCAGACGCGGTCATCCCGCGGTCGCTCTCGTCGCGATTATTCCGCTCGCCTGGCTGCTCACCGTCACTCTCACCGCTGGTTACCAAAAGGTTTGGTCGCCCGACCCAAAGATCGGATTTTTATCTTTCGGCAAAATTCTGACCGAACAGATTCCGGCCCTTGAAACTGCCGTCAACACCGCGAAGTCCGCTGGCGATGCGACTCAAATTGAAGTTGCGGAAAAAGCGTTGCGCGACAAGCGGGTGCTTTTGTTCAATCAATACCTGGATGCGTCCGTCGCCGGAATTTTCATGGCGTTGGTCGGCTTGCTCACCGTCATCTCTCTCTGGGAATGGTATCGTCTCCTCACCGGCCGGCGCGCGCCGGACCTGCGCGAAGCTCCTTCCGTGTGGTTGCCCGATTACGCGGTGATCGAAGGTGGCAAGCCGTTGAATCTCGTCGGAGCGGCGGGCTTGACTATTCTCCTTTTGAAAGAACTTTCGGGTGAAGCCGAAATGGATCGCCTGGCCAAAAGCAACGAAGCCGCCATTTGCTGTTCGGAACATCAACCGAGTTCGGCGACTCGATATGTCGAGGCCCTGGATGCGCGTTACCGCTCAATCCGCCGCTGTTGTTAATTTGGTGGCAGCAGCGGCGTCTCGTGAGACGCGCCGCATTTCAAACTAAATGAAAAAACATTTGCAGTGGTTCAGCATCCTTTTGGGCGTCGCCGCCCTTGCGGCCACTCTCTCCGCTGGTGAGCAGTGGCGAAACTCGCTCGGTGGCGGTGACCGCGAAGGCTGGTGGGAAGGAATCGATACCGCCAAAACCGCGCGCGAATCGCCCTTCCGTAGCGGACCCGTTCCTACCTGGACCAATTCGCTCGGTTTTGAAAAGGATGCTTTCACTTTTGCCCGGGTTCGATATACGCGAATGAATCCGCGATCAGGCGGAATCTGGTGGGGCGGCGGCTTCTGGTATTCCGACTCGCCCGATAGCGATCTAAATCTTTCCTTCCGTCTCCAACAACTGACCTCGCTTAAATCCAATCCGGACGGGCGTTTTATTGACCTTACCGACAAGGACCTCACCCAATATCCTTGGATCTATATTGTCGAGCCCGGCCTCATGCACTTTGATGACGAGGAGGTCACCGCCTTGCGCGCCTACCTCCTCAGCGGCGGCTTTCTCATGGTCGATGACTTTTGGGGCGCGGCCCAATGGGGGAACTTTGAGCGGGAAATGAAGCGTGTTTTTCCCGAGAAGTCCTTCCAGGATCTCGAAATAGAACATCCAATCTTTCACACCGTTTTCGACCTGAAGGGCCCCAAAGAAAACCTCCAGATTCCAAACGTGATGATCGGTCGTCGCTACGAAGAGCTTCACCAAACCTGGGAAAATCACGTGATCGAACCTGGCGGCCCCCGCGAACCGTGCAAGGACATCCATTTTCGCGCTCTCTTTGATAACAAAGACCGCCTCATGGTCTTCGCGTGTTTAAATACGGATAATGGCGACGGCTGGGAACGCGAAGGCGAGGATGAAACCTTCTTCCGCCACTTCTCCGAAGCCATCGCCTATCCGCTAGCCATCAACGTCATCTTTTACGCCATGACGCACTGACGCGGAGGAATTTGGGCTTCCAACCGCGAGGAGCAGGGCTAGCCGCGAATTCCGAGGCGGGTCTAAAGTGCCAGTGAGGTCCCTTTGCTTTCAGGCGTCCATCGCCGTAGAAGGAGAGCGCGACTTTGCCCTGGGGAGTTACCTTCAGCGAATCGCCAGGGGCCAAACAGCGTCGCTCAAACTACCAAGCTGAACACGGGACACCTAAAATGAAATCAACAAAAGAAATTATAGACCATCATTTGACCGCTTTTGCCAGGCACGATCTCAAGGGCGTCCTCTCGGACTACGCTCCAGGCGCCGTCTTCTTTACGCAAAATGGAATCCTTCGGGGTGTCGATGCGATCCGGCCGCTGTTCGAGGCGCTGATCGCGGAGTTTCGAAAACCGGGCGCAACTTTTCAACTGAAGCAGCAGTTTGCCGAAGGGGACCACGCCTACATTCTGTGGAGCGCGGAGACGGCCGACAACGTTTACGAATTAGGCACGGACACGTTTGTTGTGCGGGATAGCAAAATCGTAGCCCAGTCATTCACCGGTAAGATCAAGCCCAGGGGCTAATCCAGCCTGGTTCCCTTAATTTCGTACTTAAGAAAACAAAAATCAAACAACCACAAAATAATGAATACTCCTTTAAATGGAAACCAGGTGCTCTGGGAAAAAGGCGACTTTACGCGCATTGCCGCCACGATGCGAGAAAGTGGAGAGGCGCTCGTGCAGAGACTCGGAATTAATAAGGGTCTTAAGCTTCTGGATATCGGCTGTGGTGATGGCACCACCGCCATCCCTGCGGCCAAACTCGGCGCGGATGTGCTGGGTATCGACATCGCGAGAAACCTCGTCGAGGCCGGGAACAGGAGAGCGGCCGAGCATGACCTCAGTAACTGCGTTTTTCGTCAGGGCGACGCCTGCAATTTGCATCCGCTGCCCGATCGGGAATTTGATCTCGTCATGAGCATCTTTGGAGCGATGTTTGCGCCGAAGCCATTCGAAGTCGCTAAAGAAATGGTGCGCGTGGCTCGACCGGGCGGTCGCATC
>DASYTB010000562.1:0-3796 GCA_036002705.1 Verrucomicrobiia bacterium | reverse complement strand
TCCAATTTCGATCTCTCCGCCGTCCGGATTCGTCGCAGTGACCTTCGCGCGATCCACCGGATTGGACCCATACTTCGAGATGAAGTCCATTAATCGAGCAACTCCCACGTTCGTTTCCGCCGATGTGCAAAAAAGCGGAATAAACAACTGCTTTTGCAAAGCGGCATGAATCCCGGCGCGAAACTCGTCTTCCGAAAGGCTGCCTTGTTCGAAGAACTTTTCCAGCAACGTGTCGTCGCTCTCCGCGATGTGCTCAATCAGTTCCTTGTGCAATTGGGCGACTTTATCTTTCCATTCGCCCGTGGCCGGTTCCTCCGTGTACTTGCCGCTCCCGGAGGTATCGTAGGTCACGATCTCGCTGCGCATTACATCCAGCACCTTGTTGAAGCCCGGGCCGGGATTGAGCGGCACGTTCAAAGGAAAAACTCCATGCTGCCCGTAATGAGCGCGCGCGTCTTCGAGCACGGCATCGAAATGCTCGTTCTGCTTATCAATCGCGTTCACGACAATGATCTTGGGAATCCCAAACTGTGTCGCGTAATTCCACATTCGTTCCGTGCCGACGCCAATCCCATGCTGCGCGTGAACCACCACGAGCGCGAAGTCCGCGACGCGCAGAGCACCGAGCGACTCGCCGATAAAATCGAGATATCCCGGCGTATCGATGATATTGAACTTCTTCTCCATCCATTTGGTGTGTAGCACGGAAGATTGCACGGAAATCTGACGCTCTTTTTCGCTCGTGTGGTAATCGGACACCGTGCTGCCTTCCGCGATCCGGCCCATCCGCCCGATCCCCCCGCTGCACATGAGCATCGCTTCCGCCAGCATCGTCTTGCCGGCGGAGGCGTGGCCGACGATTGCAAAATTCCGAATGTCACCCGGGTTGATTGTTTCCATAGGCGAGAAGAGTAACCAGAATTCGCAGGGGATGGCAAAGGGCAGAATTCAGACGGGTGGGCGCGCAGGACCGACGCATCAAAATCTCATTAACACCGCGGCTTCAGCCCGTAGCCAAACCAAGCGCCGCCACGGGTCAGCCATTTCAACGGCTTTCCGTGCTCCATGCCGCGACAGGTTATGGCCACGGTCTTGATGAAAACGGAACAGTGCGCGCCGGGGAGCCCGGGCCAAAGCAAAAAGGTAAGCTTTCCGGCTATGCGGAATTGCTCACCCGAAAAGGAATGGGGAATGGGGAGGGATTAATCGCGGTAACCGCGATCTCGATCCCGGCCACCACCACCGCCGCGGCCGCCTCCACCACCACCGCCTCGTCCACCGCCGCCGCCCCCGTATCCACCACCACCACCTCCACGGCCGCCTCCACCACCGCCGCCGCCATATCCACGTCCACCGCCGCCGCCACTACCCCCTTCAGGGCGTGGCCGGGCCTCGTTGACCGTGAGATTTCGGCCATCGAGGGCATGGCCATTCAACGCCTGCGTGGCGGCGTCCGCCTCTTCTTTCGAGGACATCGTTACGAATGCGAACCCGCGCGAACGCCCGCTCATGCGGTCGAGCATGAGATTGACCTCCGCGACGGTTCCGTGTTGGGCGAAAAGATCCTGAAGATCATTTTCAGTGACGTTGTAGGAAAGATTTCCTACGAACAACTTTGTATTCATCTTTGCTTAACTTAGAACTTGCTCTTCCGAAGGCTGTCCCGAATGCGGGCGGCGAGCTCACCGAAAACATTTTCTACTCGAAGGTTCACAGCTCTTGAAATGAACAACTCTACCGACGCGATCTTGTCCCGATGGGCTTAAAAATGCAACTCCTACTTCCGAGCCGCCGAGTCGCCGTACGACCGGGCCGCCGCTCCGGCACCCCGCCGGGAGCCTGACATTTACACCAACCGGTGCCTCCGCGGGCCATGCCGTCAAAAAAGGTGAAGTAGTTGATCTATAGTTGATCAGATCGCTCCTTTTTTATTGGATTCATAACGGCGGCAGGTCAGAATCCGTGTCCTTATGGCCAACCTCAGATTGCTACCTGTGGGGAACCTTTTGCCCCTCATTCTCCTCTCTTCGCTCAGCGTCGGCGCTGAGCTGCTCGTCTCTCCCGGTACGGTGAATTTGAACCGGCCCTTCGTTCTACAGGCGACGGGCGGATTTATTTCAACCACCGCCAGCGCGCCGGATGGCAAATTGGTGATCGGCGGCGCGTTCACGTCGCTCAATGGGCACACCAGCCCGAAGTTGATTCGCCTGTATCAAAATGGAGAGGTGGATCGAAGCTTCGTTTCGCCCATGAACAGCGATGGCAACGATGTGCGCGCTCTGGCCGTGCAGCCAGACAATCGGGTTCTCGTCGCGGGACTTTTCACGCAGTTCTGCGGACGCGATCTTAAATTTCTTGCGTGGTTGACCCCCGAGAGGGTGGTCGATCCAACCTTTCATTTCCGTCCGGAGCCGGGAGATTTGGGGTGACGGCAAATATGTGGCAAAAGAAACTTCCCGTCTGGCTCATTAAACATCCGATTCATGTTCTGACCCCCGCCGGCCGGGGGTACTCCAAATGTCAAGAAGCCGGGAATTACTGGCAAATCCTGCGAAAGAGTTGTTCCACCCTGTCGAAGCTAGCTTGCGCGTCAAAGCGGGCCACGGCATCAGCTCGCGCGGCCTTTCCGATCGACAGGCGGCGGTCGGGGGCGTCGAGCAAAGCTCGAATGCCGGAAGCGAGGGCGGAAGCATTGCGTGGCTCCACCAGGATTGCAGTTTCGCCCTGCTTTAAAACTTCCACAAAACACCCCACCTGCGTCGCGACGATGGCTTTGGCCATGGCCATGGCTTCGAGCATGGCGTTGCTCATCGTCTCCACCGCCACGGGCGGAAAAACGACGATATCGGCGCTTTCAACCAGCGTTCGGATCCCCTCTCGCGTGCGAAGGCTTGGCTCGAGCTCGACTTTGGCGCCCAGCTTCAACTCGCCGAGCATCCGCGCGAGGTTTTCGTTTTCCGGTCCTTCACCGACAATGCGGCCGCGAAAGTTCGTGTCCCCGAGTTGGCCGAACGCCTCGACGAGGTAACGCACCCCTTTCCAGCCTTCCAGACGGCCGAAGTAGAGAACCATGGGCGGGCTTGTCTGCTGCGATCCCCCGGCAGGGCGAAAAAACTCAGTATCGACTCCGGTATAGATAACCTCGGCGTTGACCGGGTAATGCTCGATTAAGTCACGTCGCGCGAAATCGCTCACGCAATAGATCGCATCCGCGTATTTCAGCCAGTGCTGCAGCGTGGCAAAGTAATCCCGGCCATGGCATCTCCAAACAACTTTACAGCCAGTCCGCTTTTTCACCCATGCGGCCATCGGCAGGTCGTACGGTTTGTGAATGTTCAGAACGTCACACTTCTGCTCAAGGAGATATTGCCTGGTGTTCCATCCAAAGCTTAGCCGTTCCATTAATTTTCGAAATCGGGTTCCCCATTTGGGAAAACGCTCGCGCCGGCGAAAGGGGAACAGCTCCAATGGCACATTTTCGAAATGTCGTTCTGGGGCGTCGCACTCGCCGGCAATGATCCGAACGTCGTGGCCGCGCTCGCGCAGGGATTTCGCGAGCGCCCAGACATACACCACCGAGCCGCCCATCATATAAGCGGCGTTCGCGTGCGAGATAGCGATTTTCAATGCTTTCACTTTGCGGAAAAAGGTGGGGCGTTCATGGCAAGTTGCGTAACTGCTGGGCCCATTCGCAGAAAATCGCCGCGGTCCAAAGTCGGCGTGCGCGATCCTTTCCCTGTTGATGTTCGATGAACCACCGTTCCATGAGAGGCCGGTTGAGCCATTCTTTGCATGT
>DASYTB010000561.1:0-2359 GCA_036002705.1 Verrucomicrobiia bacterium | reverse complement strand
TGCCGATGATGCGCCTCAGGCGCGGTTTTATGGCTTTTCGGCTCTCCGGTCCCGGTTCCTTTGGCCTTTTCCTTGACAGGCATAAATAGCTCTCAATCTTCGCGCCCATTGAATTTTTCTGTGCGCGCTAATCCTTGTTATCGGCAGAATAGGGTGTTCAAAATTGAACCGCAAGAGACACAGGCCAAAAACGGAAATTCCACACCGCTCCCTTTGCGGGAAAACCCGAAGAGCGAACGAGCCGAGACATGACTCTCCGCCGGAAGTTGCGAATGTCTTTGTGTCCGAATGGGTTTAGCGGCGATCGTCGTTCCGGAGAAAACTCAGGTAATAAAGCAGTTGCAGCATGGAAGAAACCATCGCGGCCACATAGGTCAAGGCCGCGGCGTTGAGCACCCGGTTCACGCCGACCTCTTCGTTCCGCTGGACGATTCCAAGCGCAACCAACTGCTGTTTGGCCCTCCGGCTGGCGTCATACTCGACCGGCAGGGTGATCAGTTGGAAGGCTGTGACCACACCGTAGATGAGTACCGCCAGAAAGGCCAACTGGGTCATGCGGAGAAACATGCCGCCGAAAAACAGGAAAAAAGAGGCTTGGGTGGCGAAGTTGGTAATCGGAACCATCGCCATGCGAAGATGCAGCGGGACGTAAGCCGCCTGATGTTGCAGCGCGTGTCCCGCTTCATGAGCAGCCACGCCGACGGCGGCGATGCTCCGCCCGTAAAAATTTTCCTCCGAAAGGAAAAGGGCCTTCTCCCTGGGATCATAATGGTCGGTCAGGTGACCGGGAACCATTTCGACCGGGACTTCATTCAAGCCGGCACGGTCGAGGATGGTGCGCGAGGCTTCGGCTCCCGACATGCCATTGGCGAGGGGCTCCTTGATATAACGACTGTACGCGCTGCTAAGGCGGATCTGCGCGTAAATGCCGAGAAGCAATCCGGGTATGGCATATATCCACCAGCCGCCGCCCATCATCAGATATCCAAATAGCTCGGTTCTCATACTGCAATCCTCCTTGATGAGACACCACCGCGCAACCGAGGGCGATTATAAAATGCGAAGCATTTTCGACGCGGGATCGGCCGTCTGGTGACGTGGCTTTGGGAGTGCGTGCGTCTGCGCCGCTTTGGATTCTCGGAGCGGAAACAGGGATGGAGCCCAAAATCCAAAGCGCCGCAAGCGCCCGCACTCCCCCAAATGGCCTCTTTGCGGAGTTGGCAATCCATCGCCTCTCTGAGATTGTCTGGAGTCATGGTTTTCTGTCGTCCTGGAAGAGCTCGCGCTTGGGCTTTTTTTCTGCTCTTTCCGTGGGTTGCGGGTTTGGGGTCGATCTGGTTACGGGCGGATGATGCAGAGCCGGTTTCGACCACGCGAACCGCGCAGCAGATTATGGAGATGGCGCGGGACGCCGTGGTCGTCATCAAGCAGGGCGGGCGTGACGGTGTGCATGACGGGATTGGGACCGGGTTTGTTATTTCCGAGGACGGGTTGATCGCGACGAGCCTGCACGTGATCGGGGAAGGTCGGCCGCTAACGGTTTGGTTTGCGAACGGAAAATCGGCGGCGGTAAAGGAAATTCACGCTTGGGATCGGAAGCTTGATCTGGCGGTGATTCGAGTCGATGCGAAGGACCTGCCGTATGTGCGTCTGGGGAATTCGGAGAATTTAAAACAGGGCGCGCCGGTGGTGGCGATCGGAAATCCACAGGGGCTGACGCATAGCGTTGTGCAGGGGCTCGTTTCGGCGCTGCGCGATTTTGAATCCGGCCCGATGATTCAGCTCGCCATTCCGATCGAGCCGGGGAACAGCGGCGGGCCACTGTTGGATATGAAAGGGAAGGTCCAGGGCATTCTCGAGATGAAATCGCTCGTGACCGAGAATCTCGGCTTCGCCATTCCGATCAACGCCATCAAACCGCTGATTGAAAATCCGAATACAGTTCCTTTTGACCGATGGCTGGCGATCGGCTCGCTCAATCCGAAGGTCTGGAAACCGATCATGGGCGCGCAATGGCGCCAAAAGGCCGGTGTGATCACGGTCGATGGGAGCGGGGAGGGTTTTGGTGGACGTTCGCTTTGTCTCTCGCAACAGGAAGTTCCAGCGGTCCCCTACGAAATCGCGGTGAGTGTGCAGCTTGAAGACGAGTCGGGCGCGGCCGGTCTGGCCTTTGCCTCGGGTGGAGGGGACGAACATTATGGGTTTTATCCGAGTGGCGGACAGCTTCGGCTCACTCGCTTTGATGGGCCGACCGTTTTCACCTGGAATATTCTGCGGCAAATTGATTCGGCGCACTATCATCCGGGCGAATGGAATCGGTTGAAGGTGCGAGTCGAGGCCGAAAAAATCATTTGCTCCG
>DASYTB010000560.1:0-5519 GCA_036002705.1 Verrucomicrobiia bacterium | reverse complement strand
ATTTTGGACGGATGAAACTTCTCGAACGCATTACGGTCGAACCCGGCAAATGCGGCGAACGGCCCTGCATTCGCGGAATGCGTATTCGGGTCACGGACATTCTCGGGATGTTGGCCGAGGACGTATCGCACGAAGAAACCTGAGAGACTTCCCCTACCTTGACGCCGACGCTATCAAAGCGGCCCTCGCTTATGCGGCTCGCCAGGCCGACCACGCGGTTTTGCAACCGGTGTGAACTTCCTCGTTGATGCGCAACTCCCGCCCGCGTTAGCGCGTGGATTTCCGCCAACGGGGATAAGGCCACGCATCTTTTCGACTTGGGATTTCACACCGCCTACGACCCAGTAATTTGGGAGCGCGCTCGAAACGACCACGCCGTCATCCTCAGCAAAGATGAAGACTTCGTTGACCACTGGATTTTGAGCCGCCAGCCCGTTCCACTTATTTGGATTTGGAAAGAGAATTGCTCAAATCGGGCGCTGCTAACTTGGTTTGAACCGCTCTGTCCCGATGTCATTAAACGATTGGAACAGGGAGAGATGCTCATCGAACTGCGCCCTTAGGATGATAGGGGTGACACTCACGCCGGGAAGAGTTTCTCAGCGCGTCCATGCCATCGCGAAAATCTTCAAGCGTGCAGTTGCGGGAAATCCCCCGTTCTTTGAGGACGCCTTGAAAGCCAATCGTGTCCAGGCTGGCCCAATGGGAACCGCTCACAGCCGTCATTTGCTGAATTACATATTAAACTCAGGCCCGAGATAAATCTCGCGCGCCTTCGGATCGTTGACAATGAATTCAGACGTGCCTTGGACGACGACTTCCCCGCTCTTGATGAGATAAGCGCGATCGACAAGCTTCAGCGTTTCGCGCGCGTTGTGGTCGGTAATTAAAATTCCCAGTCCGCGGTCCTTCAGGCGGCGAATGATTTTTTGCACTTCGAAAACGGTGATCGGGTCGATGCCGCTGAAAGGTTCATCAAGTAAAAGAAGTTTTGGGGTTGTGACCAGCGCGCGCGTGATTTCGAGCCGGCGCTTTTCACCGCCGCTTAACGTGTAGGCTTTGCTTTTGGCGACGGCGGAAAGATCCAATTCATCGAGTAAATAGCCGAGACGCGTTCGGCGTTCCTCGCGGCTCATGGCGCAGGTCTCGAGAATGGCGAGAATATTTTGTTCGACGGTCAATTTCCGGAAGACGGAAGGCTCCTGGGTGAGATATCCCATGCCCAATCGGGCGCGCTCGTGCATCGCGAGCCGTGTGACCGGCTTGTCCTCAAAGCGCACCTCGCCACCATCGGCGCGGACGACGCCGACCACCATATTGAACGTAGTCGTTTTACCAGCGCCGTTCGGCCCGAGCAGCCCCACAATCTCTCCGGCGTTCACATAAATAGAAACGCCATTCACGACGGTGCGATGCCGATAACGCTTCACCAAATCCGCCGTTCGCAGAAGAGCGTCCGGCGGAATTTCCGTTTCGCCGCTCGCGCCGATAGGCCTAACGTATGCCATTCAGTCCTTTTCCTTTTTCATTCGCCCGCGCCTGGACGCGCATCACATACCTTCCGGGAGAAACCGAAAAGGTGTTGTTCGGCCGGTCGATAATAAAGGCGTCCGCGCGCAACGTTTTGTCCGGCATGATCAATTCGGGTTGGCCGGTGAGCCGAAGCAGGCCGGTTTGCGCATTGTATTCCGCTTTTTCACCCAGAGCGGCGAGATCTTGTTGTTTAATGGACACGCCTTTGTCCGCGATGATTCGCTGCACCTGATTGGATGCGCCGGTCACGACGGTCAGTAATTCGCAGTTGATCGTCCCGCGCGAATCGCTCGCTTGAACTCCGCCTTGAAAAACCGCGACGTTCTCGGCGTGCGACAAGCTTCTTGCCCGGATCGTCATCGGCCCGTTCGTTTGCGCCACGCGATTTGACGAGGGGCTGAATTGAAAAACGCCACTCACCGATTCGCCGGGAAGGACCAGTTCAACATGGCCATGAGCGAGCAGTTCCTGGGTTTTGGTGAGGAAAACCATGGTGTCGCTATGCCCCGTTTTTTCTCCCATCACCCAATGTGGATGTCCAGTCAGCGTCACCTTCTCTGTCGTGAAATCATAATTCCCTTCATCGCCGAGCGCTTTATTCGCGCCGTCGGTGATGGTCACGTGCTGTTCCGCTGTTACATGGGTCACGCGGTTGCTCGCATCGAAATTCGCGATCAAGCGATCGCAGTTAATGCTCGCTTCGTTCCTCAGAATTCGAACGTGATCCGTGTAAATCGCGAGCGCCGGACGATTGCTCATCGAATTTTGATACGTGAACTTATCAGATGTAACCTCAACGAACTGATTCGTGCTGGGCGCATTTGTTAGAGTCAGCGCGACCACGTTTGTCACCGGCAGCTTCATATAGACCTTGCCTTCGGCGAAGAAGGTGTTGTTCGAGCGGTCCACGATCAGCAGGTCGGCCGAACCCTCGCGGCTTTGAAGAGCCCATTTTGGCTGTTTGGTGATGCGAATGATATTTTCCTTCAAATCGTAAGTCGCGCTCCCACTGGTCACTTTCGTCTCGCCCTGGTCCAGATGGACATTCTGCAGTGCTTCGATCTTCTGCACCCCGCCCTTTCCCAGCTCCAGATTGAGTCGGTCGCACGTGAGGGTATTCGTCCCATCCCGCACAAAAACATGATCGAGAAAGCTCGCGCTATCGGCATCGCGTAGGAATCGCGTCGATGTGATGTGGATCGGTTTATTGGTCTCGGCGGCTGATCGGTTCGTGCTCGATCCGGAAAGACTCGATTCCTGGACAAGCGCGGCCACCTGGTTTGAAATACTTAGTAAGGCCGCGCCGGGGTCCCATCGCCAGCCGAGCCCTTCGATGGCAAAACGTCCATCCGCGGTCCGAACCGACAAACGGGAATCGGAAGAGGCGATGTTCGACTTCATATCGTAAAGGCAGCGTGGCGATTCGATGAACATGTCGGGCGCGTCATCCGCGTCGTAGCTCGTGACGCGCGGTTCCGTTATTAGGAAAATACTATCCCCGCGCGGTTCGGCGTTCGTTCCTTTCAGGACATGGCGGCGGCCTTGCGTATCGGTGCTGGTTGGGGCTTGGAACCCACCCGAGATTCTCCCCGTGAGAGCGGGTTGGGCTGCAAAGGAGCAGGAGAAATCGAAAAGGGCAAAACCCAGCATTATTCCCGGGCAGAATGCCAGAAAACGGCGAAGGACACGGACAATCCGGGATGTGCTCACATGTTGCGGTTAATTCGTCTCAATTAGGTACTTGCGGATAACGCCCATGGAGTTTCCGCATCTAGTTTTCGCGCGCGAAAACATAACCGTGCAATGCAGGACGGAAAAGGACAAAAGGTCGAAGGCATTTTCGAAAGCCTTTTGGCCCCGAGTCGGGGGCGGCATGCTCCTGAATCAAGGTAGAATGGCTCAGTTGTAAAATTCGATCCAACTGGAGAGATTTTCTCTAAAGGGACGCGCGTCCAGGTCGGATCCGGATTCGACCAAATACAACACGGCCGGCGTTTCGTTGCGCCGCGGCAGGCTTGCGAAAGGTCGTCGTCGCGGCTTTACTCCGTCCATGACAGACCCGGCGGACGATCGGCGCGTTCAGGCTCTCGAACGACCAGACGGCGCGCTCTGGATCTATTATATAT
This sequence comes from Verrucomicrobiia bacterium, assembly GCA_036002705.1. GTDB lineage: Bacteria > Verrucomicrobiota > Verrucomicrobiia > Limisphaerales > SXQI01 > DASVNK01. Next base: position 1,860 of record DASYTB010000560.1, on the reverse strand, counting down.
TGTTGTGTCTGGCGTTTCCGCCGGCTTTTCCGTTCGCGATCCTGCCGATGTATTTCCGCTATCACACGATGCGCTACAAGTTCAGCGACGATGGCATTTCGATGAGCTGGGGCATTCTTTTTCGGCATCAAACCATTGTGAATTACGCTCGCATCCAGGACATTCATCTCAAATCGAACATTGTGGAACGCTGGCTGGGACTGGCCCGGATTTTGGTTCAGACGGCGTCCGGCAATCAATCGGCCGAGTTGACCATTGAAGGGATCAAGGAGTTCGAGCTCTTGCGCGATTTTCTCTATGCGCGGATGCGCGGAGTGAAGGACAAAGGGATAGCGGCGTCGCAGGTTTCAACGTTGTCCGTGCCAGCCGAGGCATCCGTGCAGGAACTGGCAGGCGTCCTGCGCGAGGTGGCCGGCGAATTGCGCGCGATCCGCGAAACTTTGGGAAAGCGAGAGAGTTCCGGCACCGAGCGGACGGAGGAGTTGCGCCATGTATGAACCGCTCCGCCGCTGGGCGCTGGCCATTCTCAAGGTGCCCGCGGAACCGCACGCCCCGATAGGCGATCCGGCTTCATTGAGGGTGTTTAACGCGGGACGAAATTATTTCAGATTGCGCATGGCCCGGTGGGGGATGGCACAGCTCCTCGCCCTTGGTGGTTTTATTTTTTGGACGGCTCTCCTCGTCAATGTCGAACGAATGGCTCGCGGGCAGAAAGAGGCCCGAACGAATCAGCCGGCGAAGTCGACGGCTGAGGCGGTAGTTCAGCCCGGCCAGACCGAGGGTCAGGCGGCCACGCGTTCCCGCGCAAAGCGGCGCCAGCAAAAATTATGGAACGAGGCTGAGTCGAGAATCCGAACGGCAGCGACGGCGCCAAGGCAGCCGGGAGTCGAGGGGAAGACTTCCGGGAAGGGCCGGCATTTCAACGGCTGGGCTGGGTTCAAACAGGCATGTGTGGAAGTCGCGCTGCTCCTGCCCTCCGGGGCTTTCCTGCTCATTTGGGGATTGAAGATTTTCAGCTTTCTGGTTTATGTGTTTCAAATTCCACTGACCTACGCGGTGCGCCGGCTCGATTATGAAATGCGGTGGTACATGGTCACAGATCGAAGCCTGCGCCTGCGCCACGGAGTCTGGAAAATTTCCGAGGCAACCATGAGCTTCGCCAATATCCAGCAGGTGGTTGTTTCACAGGGACCCCTCCAGCGCCTGCTTGGTCTGTCGGACGTAAAAGTGAAATCCGCGGGCGGAGGCGGTGGCGGCGGCCACTACAATCACCAAGGGAACGATATGCACTCCGGGCTTTTCCACAGCGTTACGAATGCGGCGGAAATCCGCGACCTGATTCTGGAGCGGTTGCGCCGTTTCCGCGAAGGAGGCGCCGGGTTAGGCGATCCCGATGATAAGCCCACTACCGATGCTCATGTCGCAGCGGCTCGAAGCGCATTGAGCGAATCGAGCGCAATCAATGCGGACGCACTTACGGCTGCCCGCGAACTCGCGACGGAAGCGCGCGCCTTGCGGTCTGCGCTTACTTTCCGGGCGCCGGAAGTTTCAGCGCATCAATCAGATTCGCTTTAGCCTGTTCCAATGTTTCAGCCGGTATGGGACGTTTACGTTGCTTAAATAAATCGGTCGTGACCGTCAGCGGTCCGTTTCGGAATAAGCCAGCGAACCGCGAGTGAGCCGGATCATTTTCGTTCAAGAGCGCAAGGTAAAAGAATGTGTCCGCAAAAAGACGTATTTGAAGGCTCCAGTCTTCTCAACGTTCGCGGCATGCTCTTCGACCGCAACTTCCGCGCGATCCTGTTGCGCCCGGGCTTGCACCTTCTCACGAAATGTGCCGGAGCCGAACAATCTCCAAAA
>DASYTB010000559.1:0-7095 GCA_036002705.1 Verrucomicrobiia bacterium | reverse complement strand
CCTCCACAATCTCCACGCTCACCTTCTTGCCCGTGAGGGAAGCAAAGGAAGCGACCCGAATGAGCGCCCCTTCGAGGCGCCGAATATTGGCGCGAATGCGCTGCGCGAGAAAATTGATAACCTCGGGGGGCAGTTCGACGCCCATCGTTTTTTCTTTTTTTCGAAGAATCGCGACGCGTGTCTCCACATCGGGCGGCTGAAGATCCGTCACCAGCCCCCATTCGAATCGGGAAACGAGGCGATGCTCGAGGTTTTGGATTTCACTCGCGGGCCGGTCGCAGGTCAGAACGATCTGCTTATGATTTTCGTGTAGCGCGTTGAATGTATGGAAAAACTCTTCCTGGATTCGCTCTTTCCCGGACAGAAACTGGATATCGTCGATGAGCAGGACATCTGTTTGGCGATATTTCTTCCGGAAACGGACAAGCTGATTGTTTTGAATGCCATCAATGTACTCGTTCGTGAATTTCTCCGACGAGACATACGCGACCTTCGCCCCCTTTTTGTGATGCACGACGTACTGGCCGATGGCGTGCAACAGATGCGTCTTGCCCAGGCCCACCCCGCCGTAAACAAAAAGCGGATTGTAGGATTTGCCGGGTGCCTGGGCGACGGCCAGCGCGGCCGCGTGCGCGAAATTGTTGTTGCTGCCGACGACGAAGTTATCGAAGGTATTCTTCGGATTAAAGTGGTGAACTTCTTTCGGATCCCGGTTGCTGCCGCCCCGCTCGTTATTTTCGCCGCCTGACTCTTCGCCACTTTTCTCGGCTATATGCACCGAGGCCGGGGCCGGAGCGGACGCGGCCTGCCCTCCAATGTGAAAGCGGACCTTGAGCGGCCGACCTGCCGCGTGCGTCACTGCATCGTGCATCAGGCCGCCGTAATTATCCTTGAGCCAAAGCTCGCAAAAATCATTGGCGACGTCGATGGTCAGAATTTCACCATTAAGTTCCCTCGCGCGAAGGGGCGCGAACCAAAGATTGAAAATGTCGCCATTGACAATCGTTCGGAGCAAACTCTGCGCGGAAGTCCAGATTTGTTCGGGCGAAGAAGCGATCATATCGGTCTCGAAAGTCCCAACTTTTGGCGAATTATTCACTGCCTGTATGTAACTCATTCGTCACCAGCGAAAAGCATCATTTCCCACCAGAAAACACATCATAAAACCATTCGCAAATATCCGCGGGATCAGCGCGGAGAATGAAAATCAAAAACCCGTAACGAACGGAGTACCAACAGCTTGTGCGCAAACAGAAACAAAACAGAACTGCTTATCAAGGGGCTCACGTTTTTTTTGGGCTTGTTGAACTGGCGCAAAGTTCTAAGTCAATTTGCTGGAGCTGGCGAGGAGAATATATTAGTCTCTTATTCACGAGTTATCCACAGGCCGGATTCGTTGGTTACCCGCGACTTAGAACGAAAAATGAATTTGCGCGCTAGACAGCCGCATCGTCCGTTTCTCCCGTTCGGATGCGTATTGCGCTGTCCACAGTGCTGATAAAAACTTTTCCATCCCCAATCTTGCCCGTTTTCGCAGCTTTTATAATGGCATCGACCGCTTCTTTGACCTGCTCGTCGGGCAAGACCACTTCGAGTTTGATCTTGGGAAGAAAATCAACCGTGTACTCGCTTCCGCGATAAATCTCGGTGTGTCCCTTTTGACGCCCGAATCCCTTCACCTCGCTGACGGTCATGCCCTCGATGCCGAGGCCAGAGAGCGCTTCCTTCACTTCTTCCAGTTTGAACGGCTTGATAATGGCCTCGATCTTTTTCATTTTTGGGGAGGGCATAGTAGCAGTGAAGGGCTGCCTGTAAACCGGTTTTCCAAAAAATATTTCCGCCGCGAATTTGTGCTTGAATTCGTGGCGGAAAATCTCATCGGGCAACCGGTCAAAAGTAAAAGGCGGACCCGTGATCGAGTCCGCCTTTCCGTTATCAAATGCAGTCCCTTTTCCTAAGCCGCCGTATCTCCGTATTCGCGATTGGTGATCTCGCCGGGCATCGGAATTGGATAACGGCCATTCGCATCGTGATGCAATGGCGGTGGTGAATCCATCGTCCAATCCTCAATCCCTGGCGCATAGACGTGCTCGTGATTGAGCGCCTGCTCGAACGTGATCTCCTGCGCCGTATGCGCGGCCATGCGCCCCATGTTGCAGGTGTTGCTCGCATAGACCCCGCGCTCGACTTCGCTGTAGGGCTTGTCGAGGCGAATCGCGTCCATCAGATCGTCCCATTCATTCAAATAAGGATCCTGCTCTTCTTTTTTCACCACCGAGGTCCAGATATTGTGCTCCTTGTCCGGGTTCTGCCCGTGGTAGGTGCTCGAGGGCAAGCCGCAATCATTCGCTTTCGAAGCGATGGCCATGCCTTTGCTTCCATGCACATAGCTGGAGTAAATCGGCAGCGCCCCGTTGATGCAGCGGCCATCCATGATGAATTTCGAGCCGTCCTTGAAGGTGTATTCGACCGAATACGAATCGAAATTCTGATCGACGTAGGGGCTGCCGTCCGACGCGAGCTTATAATGGCGCCCACCGAGAGCCTGCGCTTTTACCGGCCAATCGTTCTTCATCCAGCAGAGGTGGTCCACGTGATGGATGTAAAAGTCGTTGAAGCAACCACCGCTCGCCCAGAGGAAGCTATGGAAACGGCGAATTTGCCAGAGCAACTCGCTCTTGGGGTCGCCCGTCCATTTGGTCGAAAACGCGGAACCAACCGGCCCATGCATCCGGTAACCGCGCATCAGAACAACATCACCGATTTCGCCATCCTGAATGCGCTTGTACAGTTCCTGCAGCGCACGGCTGTGGCGGGACATCAGACCCACACCCACTTTCAAATTCTTAGCGCTGGCTTCCTTGGCGAGCGCCAGCATCTTCCGGGAGCTGGGGCCATCCGCCGTGAGCGGTTTTTCCATGAACACGTTCAGCCCTTTTTCAATCGCGTAAGTGAAGTGGACCCAGCGAAAGGCCAGAGGCGTGGTAAAAATCGCGATATCGCCCTTCTTCAGGGTGTCCATCGCTCGCTTGTAGCCGTCGAACCCGATGAATTTCCGGTCCGGCGGTACATCGAGCAGGTGATTGACGTTGCTTCGTTCCAGCCCTTTGTAGCAGTTGTTCAGTTTGTCCTCGAACACGTCCGCCATCGCGACGAGTTTCATGGGACCTTTTTTCGAAATAGCGTCCGTGCTCAGCGCGTTGGCCGCCGCGCCGCCGCCGCGTCCACCGCAACCGATCAAGCAGATTTGGACCAGATCACTCCCGGCCGCATGAACGCTTGGGAGGGTCACCCCCGCCAGAGCCGACGCGGCCGCAAGTTTTCCGGTTGTTTTCAAAAATTCACGCCGTGAACTCACGGACGGATTTGGAGTTTCATTCATAAAATGGATAATCTCCTTTAGGTGACGAACCGGGGTGTTGTCAAATTCACTTTCACCTTTTGGAAGGCCGCAGTTTGTTTTGAAGGTACTGTTCCAGCCTCCCGAATACGTGCGAAGGGTCCACGTAGCGGAAGTACGCAGCCCATCCTTTGAGCGGCGGCGACCTCCGACTTGAACTCAGGGGAGGCGGGGAATTTTTGAAGGTGGGAAGGATTGGGTCTCTCGGGGTCGCTTTAACCTTGAATTGTCAGGGTACGAGCAACGCCGTTTAGCAGGTCCAGTCACTCTTCTCCGACGCTGATCAGAACCGCGGCGGTCGTTCCGTCTTTTCTTTATCGTCGCCGCTCTGAATTCCGAGAACTGCGTTTTCAGACGTGCCCATTCAGCAACAGCCAGCGCGGCCGCTTTTCATAACTCCTTGCAGTATGCTGCCATTTAATCAATGGCATCTCCGATGCTTAAGGCCTCCTGCGATGCGATCAGCCACGGAAAAGCGCTGCCTCTCATCAGTGAAAAAAGGGATGTTATGAAAACTGCCACGAGTTTATTCCTCTTAAGCCGGATTCTTGCCATGAGTTCGCTCCTCACCGGCTTGGTTCATCTTCTTACTTCCGCTAACACACTTGAACTGCATCTAAATGCCGGAAGAGCCAAAGCGAGAATCGAGAGTCTCTCGACAGCAGAACCTGAACCGCCAGTGATCTCCGGCAGCGGCGGTTCGCAATCCGCCGAGGTTCCTGAAGGCAACAATATCGTCTTTAGAGTTGTTCTCACCGGCACCCCGCCATTCTCCTATCAATGGCAGTTCAACGGCGTCGCCGTCCCGGGCGCGACGGATGCCGATTTTCTTTTGCCGAACGTTCAAACCAGCCAGAGCGGCGCGTACTCGGTGCTCATCTCGAACAGTGCGGGCTCGGCGCAGAGTGCCATCACTTATCTCACCGTCGTTTCAGCGAACCCCGGCGGCACCGGCTCCCAAACCGGAGCGATCCAATTCACGCAGGCGCAATTCGACATGGTTGAAAGCCTCGGCTCCGTGAGCATTGATCTCATTCGTTCCGGTAATATCAATTCGGCCGCCAGCGTTCTTTGGTCCGTTCAAGGTGGAACAGCCACGCCGGGACTCGACTACACCATCTCTTCCTCCACTCTATTGACCTTTGAGTCCGGCGAGGTCCAAAAAAGTATCATCGTCCAGCTCCTCGACAATGACCTGGTCGAACCGACCCGGACGATTTCCTTTGCGTTGCACGATCCGACGAACGCCGTCCTGGGAGAGATCAGCTCGACGACTCTCAACATTCTCGATGACGACACCGGTGACACAATCGCGCGCCCCCCGTTGCATGCATACGCAACCGGAGGAAGTCTGGTCCTCACCTGGCCGAGCGGTCCCTACTCGTTTTGCGTGCAAACCACAACCGCGCTCACAGCCACTGCGACATGGGGTCTCTGCAACTACCCGATTCAGACCGCCGGTTCCCAAAACCAGGTCAACCAGGTCATTATCCCGACATCCGGCGAGCAATCCGTCTTCTTCCGTCTTGCCCCAGCCCCCCCTCCTGCGGATGTGGACATCGATGTCGATACCAATCGCAATGGCGAAGTCGAAAATGACGCAGACGAAGAAGACGAAGACAAGCCGGTGAAGTATCTCAACGATTTCGGCGCACTCGTCCTCGTGAATTGCAATGCCGATCGCAAGGATCGAAAAGCTGGCGACGGGCTGCGCGATATGGACGACCGGCTCATCTCCGGCGCGGAAGACGAGGCCGACATGTCACCCATCAGTTTGGAACTCAAACGCGATCTCGCGCAGGATGAGATTCTGCTCCTGAGCATCTTCGCTCTGGATGACAACGGAAAGCCTGATAAGAGCCTTCCGGTCCCGATTCGCTTCATGGACAAAATGACCGGCCGCGCTTTGTTCGGAGATGGCAACGGCAGCCGCCTCGACGACTTTCCACTCGCCGATGGGAAGAAACTTTTCCCGGGCGGAAAGAAGATTCGTTACGATGGGCGTTTCCTTCTCGAAGGGCTCCGCTTCGCTACGGAAGTCGAAATCAAACTTTTCATCTACAATAAGCGCACCAAGGCAACCAGTGCACTGGATGTGGTGCGCGTGGCTACCACTCCGTGGCTCGCCAATCATCATCTGCAGGCCCTCGTTGATCCCAAGGCCTGCGGCATCAGCGGAAATATGGTGAACTCAACGAGCTATCCATTTAGTCAGGGCTATGGCTCAACCCTCGTTAAGGCCGGTGGGGAATTTGAGTTCGTCCAGGACGGCGTCGAGTGGGGCTATCAATGCCGCCGCCAAAATCCGGCCGAAAAATCCCGTACCATGATCGTCGCTCTGCGCCTTTACACCGAGCGCGAAGACAAACACCCCCTTTTATTCGCCGGTCCGAAAGTTGGTATTTACGGCTGGAGCCCAACCGACGAAAAATATTTTGAGAACACCGGCGCGCGCAAAGCCGGCGATCAGGGCGGCAACCTCGAATGCCTGCCACCTACAGATAAATTCCCGTTTGGCCGCATTATCTATGGCGACTTCATGTCAGCCAGACTCAAAGCCTTCCTCACCCGCCAGGCTGTGCAGATGGGCGTCGAACTGAAGCTCGATCAACTCGATCTCCCGCACGTGGACGAAATGATTGTCGTCGTGCCGAAAAAAGAGGGCTGGGTTGTCATCCTCCCGGACTGGGACGCCGGTCGCGCCATCCTCGCCGCCAACAAAAACCTCGAGAACCCTCCCTCCCGCATCCAGATCGACGGGCAATTCGGTTTGGAAGCTCTGGCCACTTACGCGAAGATCCTCGATTATATCGACAATCAGGCCGCCGGCAAAAAATTTGCCGACAAATACCGCACCGGAATCGCCGGCATCGAAAAACAACTCAAAGCCGAAGGCGTCCAACTGTTGCGCCTCCCCGGCATGTTCTTCGTCACGGGTGGCCCCGCCGGAGCCGACATCCGCGGCTGGCCGCGCAACATCGCCAACTGCCAGGTCAGCAACCCGAAGGTCGGTGATCCTGGCACGCTGATCGTCTCGATGCCTCCGGACCTCGACAAAAATGTCCCCGACCCGTTCCTTACCGCGTGGAAAGCGATCTTCCAGAAAGAGCAAATCACCATCGGTTTGGAAGATATGAGCACTGCCTGGCAGCGCGGCGGCGAAGCCCACTGCAGCTCCAACGGTATCCGCGAACCCATGAAAAAGTAATGCCAGAAATTTGTGGTGCGACTTTTTGACGGTCAGGAGAAGCAACTAACATGGCGCCTAAAATACCGAAGTGAGCCAGGCGCGCTTGTACTTTTGGGTGCTGTGTATAAATAAGCAGTTCGTGAAAGACGATCTGCACCATCCAAATCCGGAGTCAAAGGAACCAGATCTCGACGAACGCTTCGCCACTCGTCCGCAACTGCGCCGAAGGTTGTGGATGATGAGCATTTGAGCCAGGCGGCGGACGTGATTGCGACGGGCACAAAAAAGAATGGCTTCACGCAGTATGGATGATTTCCCTTCCCCCCTTTTTATGGACCCACTTTAGTTGATCTGTCCTTTCTGTTGACCTGCTCCCATTTACTGGACAGCCGGAGTTAGAGGAAATTCGGCTGTTGAGGTGTTTCTGCTACTTTCCACAACACGCTGGATGAACACCGCGGGCGGCATTCCTCCCAGCGCGCTGTGGGGTCTTTGTTCATTGTAA
>DASYTB010000558.1:0-6190 GCA_036002705.1 Verrucomicrobiia bacterium | reverse complement strand
AGAGCCCAGGCATTGGCACCGTTCGGTTGGGTGCGGCAATGCGCGGCAAAAAAGCCGCCCCTGTGCCGCCAAACTAAAGGCCAGATCTGTTCGCGGTCGGTTTGCGGGATGGAAATCGTGGCTAATTGCTCTTGTGAGAAGAAGCGGAAGATGCCTTCGGCGTGCGGCGGAGGAAGGACGGTAACGGGCTTTTTATTTTCGAACAGAAACATCAGCCAATGCGCCTGGCCCTCGTAGCCGAACTCGCTCACCACGCCGAGCAGATGCAGATCGCGGCCGGTCATTTGGATGCCGATTTCTTCAGCGGCCTCGCGGCAGGCGCACGCGTACGGAGATTCACCGATCCCGGTCATGAGCTTTCCGCCACAGGGACTCCACAACCCTTTGTTGGGTTCGCGCGCGCGCTCCATGAGCAGCACCTCGCCGCCCTCATTAAAACAGTAGAGCAGCGTTGCGATTTTGTATGGCAGAGCCACGCGAGAAAAAAGCATGCAGGCCGAGGAAAGGCAAGCCGGAGCGCTGGCCCAATGACGTTCCCCGGTTTTCGCCTCAAGGGGCTATCTTATAACGCAACACAGGCAATACGCGCGGCTGACCTTCGAGAAATTCCGTTTTAATGCCGATCCTGCGCGCACCCATCCGTAGATAAAAGCCCTCCGCGTTTGGGTCCGACTCAATCTCCAGAGTTCGAAGCCCGAGACGTCCCGCGCGCTCAAGAGCATGGGCGAACAAGGCGCGACCAATTCCGTGTCCCATCGACTCAGGCAATACCCAGAGGTGCAGTAACTCCAGCCCGCGCTCGTTCGGAGCGAGCGCATGGAAGCCGGTGCGCTGGCTCTGAACCACCGCGATGTGCGTTTCGTGGCTCGAAATAAACTCGGGCGTGATTGTTAAGGCCTCGCGCCAGCCCTCGATCCACGCCTCGGGATAGCCCCAATGCCGCTTGGCGGCGAAGGCAATGTTGGTCAACGCCGGCGCGTCTTCAGGATGAGCTCGCACGATGTTCAGTTGGCCAAAGGATTTCGCGCGAGACGGGCTGATTCAAGACCATTTCTGCCGAAAGCAGGCGGTTCTGCTACTTGCGCGATGAGCCAGCATTTCGCTATTCTATTTTTATGACCCGGATGATTCTATCCATAGCGGCTATTCTTATCTTCGCGGCCTGCAGCTCGATGAGTGACGAGGACAAGTACCTCTGGAACAGCTCTACCAATCCGCCCCCTGCCGCCGTGCAGACGCCGGCGAAATAGCGGGCGGTTCGGTTTATGGCCTTGCTGCACCACTGACCGCAGCCTGCTCCTCCGCTCAAAATCCGGTGAGTTTCGAGCAATTTCTGTATTTACTTGGCGGGTGCCCCCGCCGCCGGTTCGGACTATGTTCCTTGAAAAATCCACATCTCGGATGTGAACAAATTTTTGAGAATTTCAGGGGCGCATAGCTCTTTCATCTGGCGCAACGTTTCACTGTGCAGTCCGATGCACACTTTTCGGCCTCGCGTTTCGTGCTAAAACAAGTGCTATGAGCCTGCGCAACCCCATTCTTGCCGCTCTTTTCTCGACGTTCACTTTTAGCCTGTCATACGCCGCTTCGCCGCGAATCGACGATCTCTCCACCAACAGCGCCGCGATTGCCGGGGAGATAACCATCTTCGGAGATGATTTTCTTCCTGATTCTGCCGTAGTTTTAGTCGGCGGCATGCCGGCTCCGGTGCTTTCAGGAAATGTCGGCTATCTTCGAGTAAGGGTGCCGGGAGGCGGTCTTCCGGGCCCCGTTTTTGTTATCGAAGATGGAAAGGTTGCGGCGAGTTCCAAATACTTCGATCCGCGGCCCTCGGGTCCAGGCACTCTCACCAACAATTTCGCCGAACGCGAGTTAAGCCGGAAGGCCGCCTTCCTGCCCCTCGGCGCCGTGGCTGATTTCGATCAGGACGGCCAATCAGACGTGGTGGTGGCTCGTCAGAATTCGCTGGAAATTTTCCATAATGAATCGAGTGATGGTTTATTGACTTCCAACTCATTTTCCTCCGTTTCGTTCCCGCTCGGCACCGCGCCCTTTAGCCTTGTGATCGGGGATCTCAATGGGGATGGAAAGCCTGACTTGATTTACACGCAGGGCGACACCCTCGTGGCTCGCCAAAATCAGATTACGGATACCGGGATCGGCCCCGAGAGTTTTCTCTTCCCGGTGGTTCTTCAACCCAGAAATGTCTTTCGGCCCCTCCATATTGCAGACGCGGATCACGATGGTCGCCCCGATATTCTCGCGGCCAATCCCTCCGCCGGGATTTTGGTTTTCTTGAATCGATCCGTCGGGGCCACCTTTAAGAGAACTGATTTCACAAATACTTTCGTGATCAGGTCCAATTCCGGCTTATCAAGCAAAGGCGTGTTGGACTTCGACGTGGCGGACCTCAACCAGGACGGGCATCCCGATATCGCCGCGGTGATCGGGACCAATCTGGTTCTCTTCGCGCTTCAAGATGAGAGCGGCCAGCTTCGCACAAACTTCATCAGCAGCTTTGTTCTCGGTCCGGCGCGGGCGGGATTAATCGAGTATGCACCCGGTGCCCTGGCCGTCGCTGACCTGAATGGGGACGGCATTCCGGATCTGGTCGTAAGTGAGCCGGGAAATATCGTCGCCTATCTGAATCATTCCCGCCCCGACCACTTCGATGCCAGTTCCTTCGAAAGGTTCGTCCTGGTGAGTAGCGGGTATAATTTCTTTCTTGTCGGCGACTTCGATGGTGATGGTCGAATGGAACTCCTCGTTGAAAACCGCATGATCTTTAAAATCCACTCAGGGGACGGACAACTTATTTCGAACACGGGACGTGACTGCATTCTGCTTCAATCTGATCTCAGCGCCGTTGCCTTGGGTGACCTCAATAATGACAATAGAACCGATATCGTTGGACTTCGAAGAACCGAGCCTCTTTCCTTCGTCGTGTTGCAAAACCTGGGAGTGCCTTCCCCTCCTCGACTCGTCTTACACCAAAGTGGCGTCAGGCGCACGTTAAGCGTCACGGGCCAGCCCATGTCCACCTTTCACCTGCAGACATCCGCCGATCTTATCCATTGGCAAACAACAGCCGACTTGCGGTTAACCATGGGCGGCGAAATGAATTATATAGATCCGAATTCCGAACCTAAAACCTTTTTCCGCTTGGTTCAGTAACCGTCTTTTTGATCGTCTGTTTCGATTCGTTTTACTTCTGACCTGCAGCGATCTTTGATTTCGTGGGGCGGACCTCCGGTCTGCCGGTTCAAGGGGCCTCCGGCCCCGCGAAGTGAGGGCACTTCGCAACCGGCAGGTCAGGAGACCCACCCCACAATTGCTGCCGGCCGTGAACAAATTTTTGCGAATTTCAGTCAATATTCTATAATGATGGGTTTCCGGATGAGTAAAGCTGGCATTCTACTTTTAATCTGCGGCGGGAGCCTCGCTCTCGCGCATGGCGCCACCAAATCGAGTGATATCAGCTATAACCGCGATATCCGGCCCATTTTGCTCGAAAACTGCTTCGCCTGCCATGGGCCGGATTCTGCCTCGCGCAAGGCCAGCCTCCGCCTGGACAGTTTCGAAGGCGCCACGGCCCTGCGCAAAGAGGGCAAACACGCCATCGTTCCCGGCCAGCCCGACGGGAGCGAGGCAATTCGACGCATTTTCACGAGCGATGAAGATGATCGGATGCCGCCGATCAAATCGAAAAAGGTCCTCAAATCGGCGGAAAAGGATTTGCTCAAGCGTTGGGTGGCCGCGGGCGCCAAATACGAGGCGCATTGGTCGTTCATCCCGCCCACGCGTCCTGAGTTGCCCAAGGTGCAGCACGAAGATTGGGTGAAGAACCCGATCGATGCGTTCATTCTGGCGCGTCTCGAACGCGAAGGTCTTCAGCCGGAGAAGGAAGCGGATCGCTCGACCCTGGCCCGCCGTGTGAGTCTTGATCTGACTGGCCTGCCTCCTACGCCCGAGTTTGTCGCCGCTTTTCAACGCGACCAATCGTCGAACGCTTACGAGAAGATCGTGGACGAATTGCTAAGCTCCGAAAATTACGGCGAGCATCGGACGCGTTATTGGCTGGACGCTGCCCGTTATGCAGATACGCACGGGATTCACTTCGATAATTACCGCGAGATTTGGTCGTACCGCGACTGGGTCATTAACGCTTACAACAAGAACATGCCGTTCGACCGGTTTACGGTTGAGCAGCTCGCGGGCGACCTTCTGCCACATGCGACGATCGAGGACCGCATCGCCACCGGGTTTAATCGCTGCAACATGACGACGAGCGAGGGCGGTGCGATCAATGAAGAGTATTTGGTGCTCTACGCGCGGGATCGCACGGAAACGACGTCACAGGTCTGGATGGGCTTGACGGCGGGCTGCGCCGTTTGTCACGACCACAAATTCGACCCGCTCAAGCAGAAGGAGTTTTATGAGATGTCGGCGTTCTTCAATAACACGACACAGCCGGCGATGGACGGAAATCGCAGGGATACGCCGCCGACGATTGTGGTGCCGATGAAAAACGACCACGCTCGTTGGGAAGAATTACCCGACCTGAAGGTCGGGGCCAAAGAAAAGGTGGATCGCCGCCGCCAAAATTCGGTAGATGATTTCAACCGCTGGCTGGCCAAGGCGGACCCGAACCAAATCACCGAAGGCGTTCCCGCCGAGGGGCTCACCTTCTCGGCTCCTTTGAAGGAACTGGCACCGCCAACCGTTTCGGTTTTCGTCAACGGCTATCCTCGCACGATTCCGGCCGGAACGGGGCAGGAGGGGGTGATCTCCGCGAATGCGTTCGTCACGAGCAAAGATACCGTTCCGAGCCTCGATGAAGTGGGCGATTTCGAGCGTGATCAGCCGTTTTCAGCGGGGCTCTGGGTGCGCTTAACCGATGACAAGACCGGCTCGATCATTTCGCGGATGGATGACGAAGATAACTTTCGCGGCTGGGACATTTTTTTGCAGGACGGTCGCCCCGCGATGCATATCATCCACAAATGGACAGAGGACGCCCTGAAAGTTCAGGCGAAGACGGCCATCGAGCCGAATCGTTGGACTCACCTTTTGGTCACCTACGACGGTTCCAGCAAGGCCGCCGGCGTGAATATGTACGTCGATGGCAAGCTTCAGGATCTCGAGAGGCCGACGGACAAGCTCGAAAACAGCATCAAAACCAGAGCGCCTTTTAAAATTGGCCAGCGCAAGAAAGGCGATCCGGTCGAAAGAGCCGCCGTGCAGGATGTCCGACTTTACGCGCGAAAACTGACCTCGGACGAGATTGGGAAGCTTTACGAGAAGCCGCGTCTTGCCTGGATTGCTTCCAAATCGGCCGACCGCCGTTCCGAGGACGAGCAGAAATTCCTCTTTGACGGTTACCTCAATAACTACGATTCCGACTATATCTCAGTTGCCAAGGCGCTGGCCGAGTTGGAGGGCGAGGAGCGCGACATCAAAATGCGCGGCACGATCGCTTATGTGATGAACGAAAAACCGAGTGAACCCGCGGCTTACGTCCTTTTCCGCGGAGATTACGATAAACGCCGCGATAAAGTCTCGCCGGGCACTCCCCAATTTCTGCCCGATTTCGGCGAGGATGTGCCGCGCAACCGTCTTGGCTTTGCCAGGTGGCTCGTGCGGCCGGACCATCCGCTCACCGCCCGCGTGGCGGTGAATCGCATGTGGCAGGAACTTTTCGGCAACGGAATTGTGCGCACCGCGGGCGATTTTGGCATTACCGGCGAACTGCCGTCGCACCAGGATTTACTCGACTGGCTGGCCGTCGAATTCCGCGAGAGCGGTTGGGATATTAAGCATGTGTATAAACTGATGGTCATGTCCGCCACCTATCGGCAGGCCCCGGTTATCACGCCGGAGAGATTGGCCAAAGATCCAGATAACCGCCTCCTCTCGCGCGGACCGCGCTTCCGCATGGATGCGGAAATGATTCGCGATTACGCGCTCGACGTGAGCGGCTTGCTCTCGGAAAAAATCGGTGGCCCAAGCGTCCGGCCCTACCAGCCGGAGAACCTTTGGGAAGTGGTCGGCATGCCCGATAGCGACACGCGCCATTTCAAGCAGGATCATAGCGAGAAGCTCTATCGGCGCAGCCTTTACACTTTCTGGAAGCGCATGTCGCCGCCGCCCGCTTTGGAAGTCATGAATGCGCCCTCGCGCGAAGTTTGCA
>DASYTB010000557.1:0-1600 GCA_036002705.1 Verrucomicrobiia bacterium | reverse complement strand
TTTTGCGGGACGGCTGTGTCTCTTGCAGCTCCCCATGTCCCAAATTTGAATTTACGAAAGCATTTGGTGTTCTACAGTACGCGAGTACCTATGCGCCGGCTTATTCGATTCTTGTCCGCGGTTTCAGGTGTTCTGCTTTTTCTCCCGAAAGACGCAACGGCCGCCGGAGCGAAAGTCGATTTCCAGCGAGAGGTCCACCCAATTCTAAGCCAGAATTGCTTTCTTTGCCACGGACCGGATGAGAAGGACCGCAAAAGTGGTTTGCGCCTCGACCTTCGCGATGAGGCCCTGAAACCAGCTAAATCCGGAAAAAAAGCGATCATTCCCGGAGATTCAGACCAAAGTGAGTTAGTCGCGCGAATCACCCAGACCGATCCCGACGAAAAAATGCCGCCCGCCAAATCCGGCAAAAAGCTGACGGATCATGAGATTGACGTGCTGCGGCGATGGATCGCGGAGGGCGCGCCTTATGCCTTGCACTGGGCATATGTGAAGCCGATTCGCCCGCCGCTGCCGAGCGTCAAACACGCAAGCTGGGTTCGCAACGGCCTTGATTATTTCATCGTGCAACGGCTGGAGAAAGAGGGCTTGGAACCAGAGCCCGAAGCGGACAAGCGAACTTTGATTCGCCGCGTCTCCCTCGATCTGACCGGACTCCCTCCGACACCCGAAGAGGTTTCCACCTTTCTCGGGGACGCCAGAACGGATGCTTTCGAGGCCTTGGTGGACCGGTTGCTCGACCATGAATCTTTCGGCGAGCATTGGGCGCGGATGTGGCTGGACCTGGCGCGTTACGCCGACTCGGCCGGTTACGCCGACGATCCGCTTCGCACGATTTGGGCCTATCGCGATTACGTTATCGATGCCTTCAACAAAAACAAACCCTTCGAGCAGTTTACGATCGAGCAGATCGCGGGGGATCTGCTGCCAGACCCATCCGAAGAACAACTGGTCGCGACGGCGTTTCATCGGAATACGATGACCAATAACGAGGGTGGAACGAGCGATGAAGAGTTTCGTTCCGCGGCCATCGTGGATCGGGTGAATACGACGATGGCCGTTTGGATGGGCACGTCGCTCGGCTGCGCGCAGTGTCATAACCATAAATACGACCCGATCACCCAGGAGGAATATTTCCGCTTCTACGCCATTTTGAATAATACGGAAGACTCGGACAAATCGGATGAAAGCCCTACACTCAAACTTTACACCAGGCCGCAGGAAAAACAGCGCGCCACGTGGCAGGCCGAACTCGCGACTCTCGACAAAAAACTGGCCGCGCCCACATCCGAGTTGCTGAAGAATTTTGATCGATGGCAGGCCGAGTTCCCACGCAACCTCGATTGGCAGGCGCTCAAAGCCACCAACGGCACCTACAAGCGCGAACTCTCCACGGAAACAAAGGACGACGGAACGATTCACTTTGGCGTCGGCGCGGCGCGCGAGACCTACAACCTGGAATTTCCGCTCGAAGCGAAGAATCTGTCCGCCCTGCGCCTGGAAATTGCCGGCGCAAACACCAGTGATAAATCCCTGATCACACGCCTGTCCGCGACCATTGTTCCGCCGAAGCTCACCATCGGCGGCCGCTACATCCGCA
>DASYTB010000556.1:0-5395 GCA_036002705.1 Verrucomicrobiia bacterium | reverse complement strand
CGGGTCTCCCGGCTGCACGAGCAGCTTAATCACCGTTGCCTCGGCGATGGACTCGCCCAGTTGCGGCATACAAATGGATACCTGAGGCATACTGCTCAGCTTGCGCTGCCAGAAACTGATTCAGGCCACGTTAAGTCCGAGTTCGAAAATCCGAAATCCGAACGCTCCCGCGTGAGCCGGTGGAACGGGTTCCCTCCAAACGGATAGCGTGCGGAGTCGGCGCTCGCTGCATCAAAGTTCATAACGGCGCTATACTGAATCGCGTGTCCCCGGTTTTCAATTTGAATCCGTCAGAAAATTGTAACCAGTCAGTCAATTGGGGCGGAGCGAGGCTCCGCCGAGCTTGCAGGATCGATGGTGACGGGACTCGGCAAAGCCTCGCGCCGCTGTTACAGAAAATTGCCTCGGTGCGGAACAACACGTTGTTTTGGCCCGGTTAGAGAACCCGAATCAAATCGCCGACGTGAATCACTCCTTCAGAAACGATCTGCGCCCGCAATCCAGCCTTGTGAAGCAAACCACTGAGAGTCTCGGGAAAACTGATTTTCGCCAGGTAGCTGCAAGGTTCGCATAAGCGAATTCCGCGGATTCGAACGTCGCCCAAAAGGAATTCCTTGCCCGCCAGCTCATTGAGATCAATGCCCTCGGTCACAATATTCCTCCGCGCGTGAAAGGAGGTAAACATCAATCCGGACGCGCGCGCGAAATCTTCGATCTTTTCGCTTTCGATCAGCGTGAGTTCGAAATCAGGTTTGGCCAGTTTCGGCGAAAACGTGCCCAGGCCCACGAAATAACGATCTCCCTCCAGTCCTTTGCCGGGAACCGCGCGCGCGTCGGTTCTTGCCTTCATTTCATGCTGAGGCGAGTCGGCAGTGAGAATCTCCAGGACACGCGGCATTTGCGGCATTGGCGACGATTGAGCATCCCGCAATCTGAATGAGTTGCAATGAAAATAGGAAGAAGCGTGGAAGTTCTCCGTTATCAGGCCTTTAACACCAACTGGATTCTCTAGTTCATTGGATCTGCTCTACACAGAGCTAGCGGTTTCATACTGGATTACGTTAATGGACGGCCGCCCTGATGCAGCCACTCCGTTGTTTGCTCGCTAATCGGCTACCGTCTCCTCGGTGTCGGCGTGCCTTGCAAATTCGCGGATGCTCCGCATATTGTGCTCCCACGGGCTTGGCTTCCCCCTAGCAGTGGTTGTGGCTTGGTGAACCAGTGAAGGAAACGGCTGGAAACGCAAAAATAAATTATTATTCATGTCAGTGACGCCTCATCTGCCCGCGCTTCGTCGCGGACGTCCTTACGAAAGTCTGGATAAATCGCACTTGCACGATCATAAGACTGGCAAAACACTCGCTTCGATCAGCCAGGTCAATGCCGGGATTGTTCGGAAGGATCTGGCGCGCATTGGTGAGTCCCGCGCGGCGCTGAAGCGTTTTACGGCCGCACAGATGCTTGAGATTTGCGCCGTGGCCGGCGAGCAGTTTCTGAATGCGACCTTGCCTCTCGGGGATAAGGGCCACACGCAATCTCCCGAGCATTACGTCGCGACGCTTTCCTCGACGAGCGGGATGCCGCACAACCTCGTCCGGCGAAACATGCAGAAGATTAATGATTCGCTTACACACATGCGGGAGGTCCTGAACGGCCTGACCCGCGGATTGCCGCTCGAGGTTATCGACAAGGCCATCGGGGAGCAGGGCGGGAATCGTGTTTGCTTTTATCCGCGCACTCAATCGCTTGGGCTGGTCATGCCGAGCAATTCGCCCGCCGTGAATTCGCTTTGGCTTCCAGCGATCGCGCTGAAAATCCCGGTGATTATCAAGCCCGGACGCGAAGAGCCATGGACGCCTTATCGTTTGATCCAGGCGTTTATCGCGGCGGGTTGCCCGGCCGAGGCGTTCGGCTTTTATCCGACCGATCACGAGGGCGCGGGCGAAATCCTGAAATCGTGCGGGCGCGCCGTGATCTTTGGTGATAGGACCACCACCGATCAATACGCCAGCAATCCGAATATCCAGGTGCATGGTCCGGGCTGGAGCAAAGTTTTGATTGGCGAGGATGAGATCGACCGCTGGCCCGAGTTTATCGACGTGATCGCGAGCGCGATTTCGGAGAACGGCGGGCGCAGTTGCATTAATGCCTCCGCGGTGGTCGTGCCGAAGTTCGCGGACGAAATCGCGGAGGCTCTCGCGCAAAAGCTCGGGCCCATTGTTCCGCTGGCGTCGCACGATGAAAACGCGAAGCTGTCCGGATTCGCCAACCCTAAAATGGCGGACTTCATCGAAAACGCAATCGAAGAAGGGTTGAAGACGCCCGGCGCCCGTGACGTTGCGGCGCTGTATCGAAAGGGTTCGCGCAAGGTCCATTTCGAGGGGGGCGTCTTCATGCGACCGACGATTGTCCGGTGCGACTCCATTGATCATCCGCTGGCGAACAAGGAGTTTCTCTTTCCCTACGCCAGCGTCCTCCAGGTGCCGCAATCCAAAATGCTGGACCAGATTGGCTACTCTCTGGCGGTCACGGCGATCACGCGGGATAAACATTTTATCGAGTCGCTGGTGAATTGCCCGGTGATCGACCGGCTGAACATTGGTCCGATTTCCACCATGAGAATTTCCTGGAGCCAGCCGCACGAAGGGAACATGTTTGAGTTTCTTTACAAGCGGCGGGCGATCGAACTGGCCAATTGATGAATCTAAACGGTTGCGGCAGAGTCTGAAGCTGTCATGAGCCTCACC
The DNA here is from genome assembly GCA_036002705.1 of Verrucomicrobiia bacterium. Taxonomy (GTDB): domain Bacteria; phylum Verrucomicrobiota; class Verrucomicrobiia; order Limisphaerales; family SXQI01; genus DASVNK01. Next base: position 2,648 of record DASYTB010000556.1, on the reverse strand, counting down.
AATCTCGAAAGCCGCAACGCAGCCCCGGCGAGCATGCCGGCCGTGCCGCTTGGCAGCCTGGCGGATTTCGATCATCAACCCGGCGTGCGGCTCATCTTCGGCGCGGGCTCCTCCATGCGCGCCGGCCAACTCGCCCGCGATTACGGCGCGCGTCACGTCCTGCTCGTGACGGATCCTGGCATTGTCGCCGCGGGTCATGCTGGACGCATCCAGGGCTATCTCGAAGCGGCCGGTCTCGATGTCAGCATTTTCGACCAGGCGGATCAAAACCCGACCAATGGCACGATTGATCGCTGTCTCGCCGTCGCCCGCGGGCCGAAAGTCGATTTTATAATCGGCCTTGGTGGCGGCAGCGCGATGGATACCGCCAAAGGATGCAACTTCATTTTTACCAACGGTGGGTCGATTCAGGATTATTGGGGACACGGGAAGGCGTCCAAGCCGATGCTCCCGTTTATTGCCATCCCGACCACGGCCGGAACGGGCAGCGAATGCCAATCGTTCGCTTTGATCGCGGACGAGAGGACGCACGTCAAAATGGCCTGCGGCGACCCCAAAGCCGCGGCAAAGCTTGCGATTCTCGATCCGGAACTAACCCTCTCGCAACCGCGTGGCGTCACTGCCTGCACGGGGATCGACACCATCACCCATGCCGTCGAAAGCGCCGTTACGAAAAAGCGAAATGCTCTTTCGTTGATGTATGCCCATGAAGCATTGAAGCTCAGCATCGCCAGCTTTCACGAGGTGCTCGAAACCCCGCGGGATGTCGAAGCCCGCAGCCGCATGCAATTGGCCGCCGCTTTCGCCGGTATCGCCATCGAAAACAGCATGCTCGGTGCTGCCCATTCCGCGGCCAATCCTCTAACGGCTCATTACGGGACGATTCATGGCATTGCTGTCGGACTGATGCTGCCGCATGTCGTTCGCTTTAACAGCGAGGACGAAAGCGCCCGGCGCGCTTATGCCGAGTTGGCTTCAGCCCCGGAACTCGCCTGCGTGAGCGACGGGGAAGAATACGCGGTTGAAAGCCTGGTGCGCAGGATCGAGGCACTGCTCAACCTCGCCGATATGCCGCGCTCCCTCGTCGAATGCGGCGTCAAGCAAGCCGATATCCCCAGACTGGCCGAAGAAGCCGCCCGCCAATGGACCGCATCCTTCAACCCGCGCAACGTGACCATTCGCGATTTTATTGGGCTTTACGAGGCGGCCATGGAGCCAAGAGAGAGCCACACATTGTAATTCGACCGCACGGGTCAGCTTTGAAGCGTTCAGCCGACTCGCACTTTTCTCAAAGAACCATAAACGATTAACAAAACACGCAGATGAAAACATGCGTTATCACCGCCCTCATAACCGTCTTCGCGGTCAGCTGCTCCTCCCCACGTGCTGACCACAGCATCGCGCAAGCCGCGCCGGAGACGGCCGCGTTGCAACATAAACTCGCCGTTACGCCGGAAATCAAGAAGGCATTCCACGGCGACGACTCGATTAAGATTAGGTCCATTACCGGAACCGCGCCAAAATTCCAGACCGGCGAGACCTATCGAATCGTCGGCACGTGCTACGAGCGAACGGTCAAGAACGCCACGCTTTATGTCGGCAACACCGCCGAAGCCGGCTCCGACGCAATCGTAGCCGCCGCCGGTTCGTCGCTCTCCAAACCGCTCCAGGACGGAAGCACAGAGTTTGACGTTACCTTTAGCCTGCTTCGCCCTGGGCTACTGCACGTCACCATTTACGACCTGGACAACCACGACAAGAGAGACAACGCTTACGCTGGCCTTTACCTCGGAGACGTTGTTTTCCGGCGCTGAACGAGCGCTGTGAATACAACCGCCCCATCACAAAGAAGCCAGCATGGACAGAAGCACGCGCAGAGTGCCTATCTTGTAGTGACTTGCGGGGGCGCTGTTTCCCGACTTTCTGACAGGCCGTGTTTCTCTTCCCAGGATGTGAAGTTACCGTCCTCCGCGCGGTGAATTTCGGAATGGCCGTCGGCAAAGGCGTATGTTCTGCTCCAGCCGCCATCGGGCGAGGGCCAGGGTTCTTTTTCGCGAACGACGATCGCCTTGGCCCAATCGTTCACCTCGTTTAACGAGCCCCGGTAAACGATTTCAAAGTGGTTGGTCGCTTCCTGAAAGTCGGCGAGATCGGGCACGGCCTCGCCTGGATCAACGACACTCTGAAGCGAGGTGGCGAGGAAGCTTGCCGCCTGAGTGAAGTTGGTGGGAAAGCGTCCGTCGTTTTCCTGGGCGTAGCGAAAGAGCGCGCCCATCCAGACTTTGGCGTGCCCCATCTTGACCCAGGCGGCCTGGTTTTGCGGTTGGTCTTTCCATTGCGTCGCGGATTTTTGTGCGGACAATTGAGCCGGTTTGGGCTGGGTGCGTGTTGCCTGCACCAGTTGGCTTTTGAGGACACCGACTTCACCGCGGAGCCGGAGGAGTTCGTTCAATTGATCCTGCGACATCCGGTTGGGCCCAGATGGAGGTGCTTCGCCTGGCGGTTCCGCCAATTCGCTCACTTGCTCTTGCAAGCGGCGATTCTCATCCCGCAGTCTGTTGTTCCTTTTCGTTTGGACGACAAGTCCGGTGGTGAGGCCGGCCGTAACGAGGGCGATAATTCCGCATTTGGTTATGCTCATAAATTTC
>DASYTB010000555.1:0-9134 GCA_036002705.1 Verrucomicrobiia bacterium | reverse complement strand
CAAGGATTCTTTCGTGCGCGATTTCGTTCGCGCGAACGACGGCTGGTTCCGTCCCGTCAGCACACAGGTTGGGCCGGACGGCGCGGTCTGGATCATGGATTGGTATGACAAATACCCCTGCTACCAAAATGCCAATGCCGATCCCGAGGGCGTGGATCGTTCTTACGGCAGAATCTGGCGCATCGTTTATACCGGTAAAGAGAAAGGCAAACCGGTGCCTTCGCATCCCGAAGGTATGAATCTCAAGAAACTTTCGACCGAAGGACTCGTCCACACGCTGGCGCACCCAAATAGCTGGCAGCGCCGCATGGCTCAACGGATCCTCAACGAACGGCAGGATGCCGCCGGTCGCGAACCGCTGCTCAACCTCATCACCAACAGTGACGACTCGAACGCCCGCATTGCCGCCTTTTGGACGCTCTACTCTTCCGATCAGCTCCGCGCTGCAGATTTGCAAAAGACCGTGACTGACCGTGATTGGATCCTTCGCGCCTGGACGGCGCGCCTCATCGGCGAACGCGGCGATTCTTCGCAGGAAACGATCGATCTCCTTCAAAAACTTGCCACCGATGAAAACCCCTCTGTCCGAGTCGCCGTAACGACCGCCATCCGGCAGTTGGAATCGGACGCCTTGACCATCAACACCCGACCGGAGGAATCGCCCGCGGAGGAATTCGGCCCTCCACTCGCCACCGTTTTCCGCAATCAACAATCGGCTCAGGATCCTCTGATTCCATTTATGCTTTGGATGGATTCCGAACAATGGTTCGCCAACAACCCAAAGGATGTTCTGGCGTGGTACTCAGAGCACGGGCTTGAGAATACTCCGCTCGCCGCTGTTCTCCTCCGCAAAGGAATGCGGCGCATCTGTGACACGGGAAAATCCGAGAACGTCGAAGCGGTGATTGATTTCATGGCCGAACTGCCGCGCGAGGCAGGGCCGCTGGCGCTCGCTTCCCTGGAGGGCTTGATCGAAGGGCAAAAAGGTCATGCCTTCACGCCGGATCAGAACGCTTCCGCTCTGCTCGCCAAATTGCGTGCAAATCCAAATCCTGACGTCGCCGCCCGCGCCCAGGAACTCGCCACAATCTGGGGCGATGCCGCCGCGCTGGATGCCAGCCTCGGAATTATCCGTGACAGCTCCAAACCAGAGAAGGAACGGATCGAGGCAATCAAGTCGGTGAGCGAGCAGAAAGCGCCCGCCGTCCGCGAGACTCTGGCTGAAGTTATTTCGACGCGCCCGCCGGAACCGATCGCAACCGCCGCCATTACCGCTCTCGCTCAATCTGATAACGACCAACTGCCCGATATTACCCTGAACCATTGGAAGGAATTCTCCCCCGTGACTCGGCGTGCCGCGGCGCAGGTTCTAAGTTCGCGTTCAAAATGGTCCCAGCGCTTGCTCAGCGGCATCGAAACAAAATCGGTCTCGATGGGCGATGTTCCTCTGACCGTCGTGCGCGCTTTGCTGACCTCAAAAGACGATTACGTGCGCAACCGCGCCACGAAAATCATCGGCCGCTACCGCGAAACCGCTCCGGACAAAGCCAAACTGATCGCGCAGAAGAAACAGGTGGTCCTGCACGGCCCCATCGATTTGCAAAAAGGCCATGAGATCGCCCAAAAAACCTGCTTCACCTGCCACAAGCTTTACGGCGAAGGCGCGGATGTAGGCCCGGACTTAACGGGCGTCGGACGCTCAAGCCTCGACGCCCTGCTCACCAACATCATCGACCCCAACCAGATCATCGGCGCCGGTTACGAAAACGTCGAAGTCACGACGAAGGATGATCGCTCCGTGAGCGGCCGCTTGGTCGAAAACACCGACACTCGCGTAAAACTTCTCTCCCTCGGTCCAAAAGAAGAAGTGCTTTCGAAGAACGAGATCGCCAGCATACGCGTGAGCGAAATGTCCGTCATGCCCGAAGGCCTGGAACAAATGCCCGACGACGATTTCCGCAACCTGGTGTGGTTCATCTACAGCCCACCGCAGGAAAAGAAGCCGGTCTCGGTCGAAGAAGAACGGGAAGCCATGTTGCGAGCCAGGAGTGACTAAATTGCGTCCCCGCTCATCCGCCAATAGAATCTCAGCCGACCGTAAAAAGGGCGGGCCCGGATTTTTTGATGAGGCGTTCGACCTGCTCGCGATCTAACACGATAGTTTTCATCGCTTCGACGGCTAGAACGGAAACTCCCGCGCTCCGGCAGACCTCCATTGTTCCCAATCCGACGCACGGAATATCGAAACGCATATCGTGGTTCGGTTTTGTTACCTTGACCGCGACGGCACCGGCTCCCTTACCCGCCAACTCGCCTCCGCGCATCAGGCAGCGATCCGTTCCTTCAAACGCTTCCACTGCCAGGACGGTGCCTTCTTTGACGACGACAGTTTGGCCGATATCCAAACGCGCCAGCTCTTTGGCCATTTTAAATCCAAATTCCGCATCTTCACGCTCCTGCTTTGAAAGCCGCGGGCCGATATGGAAGCCGCTGGAAGGCATTGCCGTCGTCAGCCAGGGCGTCGCTTCGACCAATTGTATTCCATTCCTGGCCAGCTCATCGCCGATGGCGCTGAAGATCGTATGCGCGTTCTTCTCCTTGAGTTTGAAGAGAAGCATCATCGCCTTTAAATCCGGGCGCAGATCAAAAAGCTTTTTCGGCGCGATCTGTCCGGCCATGACGCAATTGGTGATGCCCGCGGCACGGAAGGCGCTAATCATTTTGGAAAGTTGCCCGACTCGCAGCCAAACGATGCTGTCAACCAACGAAGCCAATTCCGGATTCGTCTCGCCCTCGAACGCCACGGCAGCAATCCGGCGCACGCCGCTCTTACGGGCTTCCCGCGCGACGAGCAATGGAAGCCCGCGGCTCCCGGCGATAATGCCGAGATTCTCGATGGACGAGTTCATGAACCAGCCGCTCCCGGATCGAGTGCCTGCAGGACCTTGCACAGAGAGCGCAAGCGCGGCGTCTCAACGGACTTCGCCTCGGCGCGGCGGAGCGGTTCAAAAAAAAGCGATTCCAATTCAATCGATTGTCCACGCAAAAAATCCACCAAAGTGGATGGCTTGTAGGCGCCCATGACCCGCGTTTTTTCAATCTGTTCGTCCGCGCACTCAAAGGGAATATTCAGGCCAAACGCGTTGGTCGTCCGGATGATCTCGCGCATCAGCTCTTGCACGAGCTCAAGCCATTTCGGCTCAGCGAGCAATTTATCAGTCGTTAAGCAATCGGCAGTTCTTCCTGAAAATCTCCCGGATCGAACGGCGTCATAGCCCGCGCAACTTGCGACGCCGAGCCCATTGAAAGGGATATTCCAGACGAGTTTCTCCCAATGCGCCTTCTCAAGGTTATCGCGCACGGTGCAGGGCACGCCGGCGTGGCGGAAAGCGCCGGCGATATCATGTGTGCGCGGCTCGGGCCAGCGGGCGAATTCTCCCATTTCAATCTTCCCATGGGCGATATGTTCAACGACGCCAGGCCCAGTGCGATTCAGGCAAACAAAACAAAGCCCGCCGAGGATCTGATGGGGAGGAAAAATTCGCGCCAGTGCTTCTTCATTTCCCAATCCGTTTTGCAACGTCAGCACGGCTGTATTCTCTGCCACCATCGGTGGAATCAGTTTCGGGAATTCCGAATTCACAGTCGTCTTTAGGGCGATCAGCACGAGATCGCATGGTCCGATTTCTTCCGGTGTTCGGGCGGCCCTGGGACGGACATTGAAGTTGCCCTCCGCGCTGATAATCCGAACCCCATTCCGCCGCACCTGTTCATAATCGGAGCGCAGCAGGAAATAAACATCGTGCCCGTCGCGGGCCAGTCTGGCTCCGTAATAACTCCCGACGGCCCCCGGTCCCGCAACACCAATTTTCATTTAACAACGTGAAGCGGCGCCTCGTGGGAGCGCCGCCGTTTCCGCGCTGGTGAATGAAACTTTCACGAGTCGCCGCGCGCTAAATGAAAAAGGCACTCCGATCAACAGAGTGCCTGGTGCATTGCATTTTAAAAATCCTACTTCGCGCCCAGAACAGCGTCCTTGCAAGCCTTCGCGACGCGGAATTTCACGACTTTCTTGGCGGGAATCTTGATCTCTTGGCCGGTGGCCGGATTGCGGCCAATACGGGCTTTGCGATTCACCAACACGAGTTTGCCCAAGCCAGGCAAGGTAAAGCTGTTTTTCGCGTTTTTGTACGCTAGCTCGGCAATGTGCTCCAAAATTTCCACCGCCGTGCGTTTGGGCACGTTGGCCTTTTCAGCGACTTCTGCTGCGATTTGCGATTTAGTTAAAGGTTTTGCTGCCATATTTAATATTGTTTTTGGTTCCTGCAAGTCTTGCGACCTGCGCGTATTAAATGCCTTCATCCCCGGCTCGCAAGTGAAAAAAACGATTTTTCCGAAGAAATTTTGCGTTTTTAAAAAAGGCGATCAAGTGCCGTAAAACGGTTTTTGGACCGCTCTATTGGCAAAAAATTAAAATCATGTATCAGTAACAACATGGGCGCAGGGTATGCCGGTCGAGTTCAAAGATTATTATAAGACACTCGGAGTTTCGCGCGAAGCGAGCCAGGATGAGATTCGCAAGGCCTTTCGAAAGCTGGCCCGCGAGTTCCACCCGGATGTCGCCAAAGACAAAAAGCGCGCGGAGGAAAAGTTCAAAGAGATCAACGAAGCGTACGAAGTGCTGAGCGACCCCGCCAAGCGCAAAAAGTACGACACACTCGGCGCGAACTGGAATCGCCCGCAGTCGCCTCCGGGTTGGGAGCAGGGCGGCGGAGGCGGGCTTCGCGGCCAGGCGGGACCCAACGGCCAGGAATACGAATTTCATTTCGGCGGAACCGGGTTCAGCGATTTTTTCGAACAGTTCTTCGGCGGACGTGGAGGCCAGGGCTTCGATTTTGAAGAATTTGCGCGGCAACAGAGCCGCGGCACGGAAGCGGGGGCCGCGCGCGGGAAGGACATCGAGGGTGATATTATGGTCGCTCTCAACGAAGCGCTGCAAGGCTCAGTGCGTACCATTTCCTTTCGCCGGCAGAATCGTCAAACGGGAAAAGCGGTCTCGGAAAATTTTCGCGTCCGCATCCCTGTGGGCGTCCATGAAGGTCAGCTTATTCGTGTCCCAGGCAAGGGAGAGGAAGGGTTCAACGGTGGCGCGCCGGGAGACTTGTATCTGCGCGTCCGCTTCGAGCAGCATCCCGATTTTCGGGTGCGCGGTTCGGATCTGTTTTATGATCTCGACCTCGCCCCGTGGGAGGCGGTGCTGGGAACAACTGTCAGCATTCCCGCGCTCGAAGGTCCGGTTTCGGTTCGGGTGCCAGCCGGTGCCGGAAAGGGCCAGCAGCTTCGAGTTCGCGGCAAAGGGCTGCCCGCCGCAGGCGGCGCACGCGGCGACCTGTACGCCACGATTTCCATTCACGTTCCGGCCGAGGTCACTCCCGAGGAGGAACGGCTCTGGCAGGAACTCGCGGAAAAATCTGCTTTTAATCCGAGAAAGTAGTTATGGCGCAGAAGAAGGATTTACCGCCGGCAGGGAGGGGACTGCAGGTTTTTGATCCGCAACCTGGCTCGCTCTACAGCCTGGAGACTGTCATTCATCTCACCGGCGCGTCCCGCCGCAGCATCCTGATCTACTGCAAATCCGGACTGATCCGTCCCGCTGCCGATCCCAAAGAGGAACCGCTTGCCTTCGACGAAGAAGCGATCTACCACATCCGCCGGATTGAATTCCTCCGCACCGCGCACGGCATCAATCTCGCCGGCATTCGCATGATTTTTGATCTCATGAACGAGCTGCGCCGGTTGCAACACGAGATGCGTTTTTTCCGCCCGTGAGCACCGGGGCAACTTCAGACAGTCAGATCGAGATTCGTCCCGCGACCGAGCAGGACGCCGCTCTTATCCATCACTTTATCGTCCAGCTTGCGGCCTACGAAAAACTTACCGATGGAGTCACCGCCACTCCCGAAGGCATTCGACGCTCTCTTTTCGGCGAGCAGAAATGCGCCGAGGTCCTGCTCGCGTTCCTCAATGGTTCTCCCGCGGGATTTGCCGTCTATTTTTTCAACTTCTCCACTTTTCTCGCGAAGCCCGGTCTCTATCTCGAGGACCTTTTCGTGAAGCCGGAGTTGCGGGGACGAGGCATTGGCAAACGGTTGTTCGCCGAACTATTTCGGATTGCCCAGGCTCGCGGCTGCGGTCGTTTCGAGTGGTGCGTCCTGAACTGGAATGAACTCGCCCTCCGCTTTTACGAAAGTCTCGGCGCCCGCGCTCAACGCGAGTGGATCATCTATCGCCTGGACGAAGCGCAAATTGCCTCCCGCGCGGCAGGCGCGTCTTGATGAAACGACCTTCGGATTGAACGCTTCCTAACTAACGGTCGCGGCTTGTTCGCAGCGGCGACCGTACTGCAATAGAGAGCCGTGACTGTAAGGGAGCGCGTTTGGCGTACAGTGGTGTCTCAAGATCCGCTTTTCTACGGCTTCAAAAAGCTTCAAAATAATTCTGGTGTTTTTGCCGCCACTTGTTATCAAGCACGCGGTTGAACGCACATGTTGCACCCACACACTGAGCTAAGGCACGTCGATGATGTGATCGGTTACGGCGTTTTCGCCACCCGTCTAATCCCAAAAGGAACCATTACCTGGGTTCGCGACGATCTCGACCAGACCTTCCGTCCTGAAGAACTCTCCCAATTCGCTCCCGAATATCAGCAGTTGCTCGGGAAGTACAGCTTCCTCGATCGCCTCGGAAACGCTGTTTTGTGCTGGGACCTCGCGCGCTACATCAACCACTCCTGCGAAGCGACGTGTCTTGCCGCGGGCTATGAGTTCGAGGTTGCGATTCGCGATATCGAACCCGGCGAGGAGCTGACCGACGAGTATGGGACGCTGAACTTGCAGGAAAGCTTCACGTGTTTTTGCGGAAGGAAGCATTGCCGCAAAACCGTTCTCCCGAACGACGTCAGCCGCTTTTGGAAGCACTGGGACGACCAACTCCGAGGCTCCTTCACTCGCATCAACTCCGTCGTTCAACCGTTACGCGGCTTCCTCAAGAACCCAGCCGAAATCGACGAAGCCGTCACGGACATTCAAAAAATGCGATCGTGCCGTTTCAACTTCTATCCCAGCGTTTATAACGGCTCATCGCATCTCAATGGCGAGGAAGCAGTCATCGCGCCAGCGGTCGTTTCCTGCGCGGCCGTGTAGATCCCCGAGATTAGCTGCCCTCCAAAAGCTCGCGAACTTTGCGCCCGATCTCCCGCTCGCGCATCAGCGATTCGCCGACCAGGATCGCGTGCGCGCCTGCGTCGGTCAGAAGCGAAACATCCGAGTGCGTATGAATCCCGCTTTCGGCGACGAATAACTTGAGATGCCCCTCGCGATGCGCCTTGGCGTGCGCAATGAGATCAACGCTCGTATGAAGAGATACCTTGAAGGTTCTTAAATCACGGTTATTGATCCCGATGATCGTCGCTCCAGCCGCGAGCGCCCGGTCCAGTTCCGACCGGTCATGAACCTCCACGAGAGTGTCCAGGCCCGCTTCCGCGGCCATGGAAATAAAAAGCTTCAGCTCCTGTTCCGTTAGAATCGAGACGATCAAAAGGATCGCATCCGCCCCAAATTCAATCGCCTCCAGAACCTGTAGAGAGTCGATAATGAAATCCTTGCGCAAAATCGGCAGATGGACCGCATCGCGAATCTGCCGCATGTACTGTTTGGAACCCTGGAAAAACTTCTCGTCTGTTAAAACCGAAATGCAACTTGCGCCCGCTTCTTCATAGGCCCGGGCAATTGCGACCGGATCGAAATCCTCACGAATCACCCCCGCCGAAGGAGAAGCTTTCTTTACCTCCGCGATCAAAGCGACCCGGCCATGACGCGGATACCGCAACTGCCCCGCGAAATCGCGCCGTTGCCCATGTGTTTTGACCGCCCACCGCAAATGCTCCGCGCTCGCCGGACGCTTCGCCATCTGTGCAATCTCCAGCTTCTTCTGTTCGACGATCTTTTCTAAAATGTCCATTCAGTACCGCACTCAACCTTCATCCTCTTCTTCGTCCCGAACACCCGCCATCCGTTTTGCCGGGCAACCGGCGCGCAGCCACGCGTGGACAAACCCATCCAAGTCACCATCCATCACCGCCTGGACGTTGCTTGTCTGGTGCCCGGTGCGAAGGTCCTTCACCATTCGGTATGGCTGAAAAACATAACTGCGGATCTGGTTGCCCCAGGAAACGCTTCCTTTTTCACCGTAGAACCGTTCCATCTCCTGTTTTTGCGCATCGATCCGCATCGCCATCAATTTCGAAAGCAGCAGCTTCATCGCGGTTGCTCGATTTTGATGTTGCGATCTCTGGCTTTGCGATGCGGCCACAGTGCCCGTCGGTACATGCGTAATGCGGACCGCCGTCTCGACCTTATTCACGTTTTGGCCGCCCTTGCCCCCGGAACGATACGTATCCACTTTCAGTTCAACCGGGTTAATCTGCAGTTCTTCCGGTTCGTCAATTTCGGCAATAACATCAACGCTGGCGAAGCTGGTATGCCGTCGCTGATTCGAATCGAAAGGTGAGATTCGCACCAGTCGATGCACACCGCGTTCCGCTTTCGCCAGGCCGTAGGCGTTTTCTCCGGTGACCAGCATCGTCACGCTTTTTATCCCGGCGGTTTCCCCGGCCAGCGCGTCCGTCACTTCGATCTCCCACCCACGGCCTTCGCACCAGCGCTGGTACATTCGCATGAGCATGTTCGCCCAATCACACGATTCCGTTCCGCCCGCGCCCGCATTGATGCTGATAATGCAATTATTCTTGTCGTGCGGCCCGCTGAGCAAGATGCGTAGCTCCACTTCATCCAGCTCCTGAATAAACTTTTGCAGATCCTGCTGCAGCTCGTCTTGAAGCTTCACCTGGGCGTCGGGAGGTTCGGATTCACCCAACTCGATCATCACTTTGAAGTCTTCAACCCGCTTTTCCGCCGATTGCAGCGGCTCGATCTTCTTCCGAAGAGTTGTCGCCTCCGTAATGAGTTTCTGTGCCTGGTCGCGATTGTTCCAGAAAGTATCGCCAGCCATCAGGCTATCCAGTTCAGATAATCGTTTTTGAGTCGTGGGGACGTCAAAGAAACCTCCGCAACTGT
>DASYTB010000554.1:0-4722 GCA_036002705.1 Verrucomicrobiia bacterium | reverse complement strand
CCCCACCCCCAGAGAATCCACCGCTCCAGCCGCCACCGCCCCCGCTTCCTCCCCCGCTGCTGCCCGAGCCGGAACCCCCACCGGCGCCGCCCCAAAAGATTGGCCCACCCCAACCGCTTCGTCCCGAGCCACGGTATTGATCGCCTCTCCGCCGCCGCGTCGAAGCGATCAGGAACAGGACAAAAACGACAGCCGCGATGGCGAAAAAGCCGTTCTGTTTCCGCTGCCGCCCACCTTGCGCGACGGTCCGTCCGGTCCCCTTATACTCGCCGTGCGCGGCCTGAATCACCGCGGTGACTCCGGCGGCAACCCCCTGGTCGTAATTCCCGTTGCGAAAGTAAGGCTTGATGCGGTTTTCCGTGATGTCCTTCGCGGTCGCATCAGGAATCGCTCCTTCCAAACCGTAGCCGACCTGCAGGAACATCTCCCGATCTTCAATGAAAATAAAAAGCGCGGCGCCGTTTGATTTTGGCTTTTGTCCCACGCCCCATTTCTGGGCGAGTCGCAATGTGTATTCCTGCGCCGACGAATCGCTCTGTTTCTTTTTGTAAATGACAACGATGATCTGCGTCGAATCGGTCTTCTCCAGGTCTTCGAGCTGTCGATCCAGCCGCCGTTGAACGGCCACCGAAGTGACCCCCGCGTAATCATTGAAATACCGCTCCGGCTTCGGCGGGATCACCTCGGCGGCCAATGCGGTGAAGACAAACAGGAGTAAGGGCAAACCAAGGCGAACCCAAGGTGGCCGGGAGCGGCGACTCGTGAGAGCGCCGCACTTTTCAAAACGCGAGTCAGCGGCGCTCTCACGAGTCGCCGCTCCTGGTGTTTGAACGATGCCGACTGGAAGGCCGCTGAACATCATTACTGGGCGGCCTTGTTCCCGAAATCAAATTGCACCTGCGGAGGACGTTCTGACCCGGCGGTGGCTTCGAAGTAAGGCTTCGGTCGAAAATTCCGGAATGACGCGATAAACGTCGCGGGCACCTGCTGAATGTACGTATTATACTGGCGCACCGTTTCGTTGAATTTGCGCCGTTCCTCGGTTGTTCGATTCTCCGTTCCCTCGAGCTGCGCCTGCAAACTCAGAAAGTTCTGGTTCGCCTTCAGCTCCGGATAACGTTCCACCACCACCAGCAGCCGCGAAACCGCCGACGACAGCCGGTCCTGCGCTGCCTGGAACTGCTGCAGCTTTTGCGGATCGTCCGGCGCATGGCTCGGATCAACCTTCACGCTGCCCACCGAAGCGCGCGCCTGCACCACGTCCTCGAGCGTCGTTTTTTCGAAATTGGCCGCGCCTTTGACTGTATTCACCAGGTTGGGAATCAAATCTGCGCGCCTCTGGTAAACGTTTTGCACCTGCGCCCATTGCGCATCCACCCCTTGGCTTAAACCCACCATCTTGTTGTTCACTCCCACGCCCCAGAAAAGGACAATGACGAAGAATCCGATAATGAGGGCGAAGAGTCCCAGGACAATAGCTAATCCCTTTTTCATTGGCCGCAGCCTGCCATGAGAACCCCACCGCCGCAATTAAAGCAGGATTATAATAAGCGAAGCAGTTTGGAACATTCTTCCCGCTCTGCGACTAACTCGGCCGACTACTGAGGCCATGTCCTGACCCACCTTACTCCTTTTCGAGAAAGGATTACCAGATGGTAGGTAAAATCACGGTCGGCGTTGGCGATGAGGGATCTCGGGGATCCAGAGCGCGCGCTTGGCCCGTTTCCTCCGCCCGCTTCACCTCGAAACCTTGAGCAATCAATGCCCGCGCCGTCTCCACGCCCAACATCTGATCTACATACAGACGCATTTACAGTACTTGGGGGGGACGCATAAACCAACTTTAGCAAACTTCAGTCCTTGCGGTTTACTGTACTGGCGTATTCCAACGCCGCCTGTATGGATTTCGCCGAGCTCCGGGAAATTCGCCAAAAGGGTGGTCGAACTAGAGCAGCGGCAAGCTCATCAAGCATTACTCTCACTGGAATTCTCGTTCCGCGAACGACGGGCTTGCCACCGCACACTTTTGGATTTATTTTTATGCGCTCTCGCACGCCAAAAAATCTAACAACCTGCATCACTTCCAAATCAACTCCAACCCGGTCAAGAAAGTGAGAAGATAAACCACCTTCATGAAGAGCTTCTCGGGAATCAGTTGATTCAAACGCAACCCTACCAGGACGCCGATGGGCACGAAGAGCAGCAGCGTCAGGCTATAAACCAGCGTTTCGCCAGTGACAATCCGCGCTGGAACGAAGAAGACAAATTTGATCCAGTTGATCCACACGAAAACCAAGACCGTGGTCCCCACATAAATCTCCTTTGAAAGATTCTGCGGGATAAGAAACATCGCGATAATCGGTCCGGCCCCGTTCGCGAAAGTGGAGGTAATGCCCGCGCCGATGCCGCAGGGCACGCCGATCGCATGATTTGGTGAAAAAGTTCCCTCCGCCCGAAAAATCGTTTCCTTCACCAATTGAAAAATGACGAACGCGACGCAGATCATCCCGATCGCGACGTTCATCTGGTGCGGCGAGAATTTGTCGATCAAGTACAAACCGAAGACTGTTCCCAGCACCACTCCCGGCAACAGATACTTTAAATTATCCGCCCGGTATTTTCCGCGGTAGAACCAAAGCGAAAATAGATCGGCCGCGCACAAGAGAGGGAGGACCACTCCGATGGCAAACACCGGCGTTCGGTGAATCCGGCTAAAGGCGATGACCGCCAGCGGCGTCGTCAGAATACCGAGACCGCCGCCGAAACCCGCCTTCGAAAGCCCAACCAGGAAAATGCCCGCCGCCGCGATTAAAAAACTGTTCAGGTCCCACACAGTTACTTCTCCGCCCCCGCCAGGATGGTTTCGAAGTGCGGCGGCTGTTCCTCGCGCGCGACGACGCTGATATCTATCTTCTTGAATCCCGCCGCTTCGAGCCACCGATGCAGATCGCTTGTTTTAAATCCAAGCCATAAGTCACCATACAGTTCCTGAGCTCTCTCAAAGCCATGCTCGTGGAGGTCAAGAATCATGATCTGCCCTCCTGGACGCAGAATCTTTCGCGCGCCGCTGATCGTCACACCCGGGTTGCGCGCGTGATGCAGCGCCTGGCTTAGCACCGCCAGATCGACGCTATTCTCGGCGATTGGCGGAGACTCAAGATCGCCCAGGCGAAACTCCAGATTCTTCAAACCGTTTTGCCGCGCTTTTTCCGCGCCGAAACTCACCATCTTCTCCGAATTATCCACCGCAATCACCCGCCTGGCGCGCCTCGCCAGCAGTTCGCTCAGCAACCCTTCGCCCGAGCCCAGGTCCGCGATTTCCAGCGGCGGCAATATGCGCAAAAGCAAATGACCAAACGCCTGCCAGGAGCGCCCTGGTCCATAACTCCGATCGAAGCGGCCCGCCACCTGGTTAAAGTAGAGCTGCGCCTGCTCCTTTCGAAGTTCGATCACCCGCTTGAGATTGACGCGGTCCGAGCCGTGTTCAGGAATCTCCTTTCCGCCCTGGATCGCGAGCGTAATCAGGTTCCGCATCGATTCCTCGGCCGCTGAGTTCAGGGAGTAGAACGTTCGTTTCCCCTCCCGACGCGATTGCAATAAGCCCGCCAATTGCAGTTGGCCAAGGTGCGTGGAAATGCGCGACTGCCCCAACTGCGTGATTTCCTGCAATTCGTTGACCGAAAGCTCCTCCTTCTCCAGGAGCGCAACTAATCGCAAGCGCGTCGGGTCCGCCAGCGCGCGCAATGATTTCAGCGTTGATGGCATTCGAGTGAAAACGTACCGAATCCAGGCAAAGATTGCACGCGGCGAGTGCGAATCGACGACGAGGGACGGGTTCCACCAATCAGGTCTCGAAGGAACCAGGCAAACGGACAATGCGGGGCCTGCAATTTGCCATGCGTCCGAGGGCGCACCGCGGCATCGCCGGCTACTTGACCGGACCAGAACACGAGATTATAGAAATCCGGCCATTCTGTGGCGCCTTTCGCGCCCAAATGATCGATCGTTCCGCGGATCAAGCGCTTGCGCAAACGCGGGTCTCGAGGCGATGCCAGCTTAGCTCAGTGGTAGAGCAACGGTTTTGTAAACCGTCGGTCGTCGGTTCAAATCCGACAGCTGGCTCCAACTTCTAAACCAACGACTTAAAACTACTCCGGCAGCTTTCGAAAATGTTTATCCTTGCTTACTGTGCAACACTTTGCGCATGAATAAGCCTTCGTCGCGCAAGGCCGGAGCGCCGGCCGCGAACACTTTCGTGCGGGCGCGAATCCGTTTCTGTTTACCGCCGCAAAACGCCGGGCGGAGCTTTTGCTTTCGTGGTCGCGAATTATTTGGAAGGCAAGCGCCGTTTCGACTACTATGATGCGAGCGCGGGCGAGGCTTAGCGAAGCTCGTCAAGCGAACGAGCGAGCGCGATGTCCTGTCTGCGAGCATGACGCGCGATCAGGCAGTTGAATACGCGAGCGCCGTTCAGCCGCTCAGTCCCCCTGAATGTGAGCCTCACGTCGGCAGCCACCACTTTGGCAGAATGCGTGAAGCCCGTCGGTGGGCTGCCAGGGTCGATGGAAGCGGCGCGGTTCTATGCAGCGCGGCGGAAGCCCACCACCGCGAAGCGCGTTGCTGATGTCGTCACGGACCTGATCGCTTTGAAAGAAGGGCGCGGAGCGGCAGACCGTTATTTGGACGATTTGCGTTACAGGCTCAACAGTTTCGAGGATTCAT
>DASYTB010000553.1:0-11371 GCA_036002705.1 Verrucomicrobiia bacterium | reverse complement strand
GTGCTGCCATCACCAATGGGCTTGAGCTGGGGCGTCTCGTTGCTCAACTGACTCTGGCTGATCGCTCCTCTGACGGGGCGAGTACTGATGTGCCTTACATACCGAGTTCCGAAGCCGGCCAATGGATGCGAACGGCCCCGTTTTTCCGGCCGCCGATCACACCGCAATGGCGTTACGTGACACCGTTTTGCCTCACGGACCTGGAGCCATTTGTTCCGCCCGGTCCCCCGTCACTGGACAGCGTGCAATATGCGGAGGCATTGAATCAAGTGAAAGCATTGGGAGGAACCAAGAGCACGTTAAGAACCCCAGAGCAAACACAGATTGCCACGTTCTGGTCCGACTTTAGTTACACCGCGACTCCGGCGGGACACTGGGATGAAATTGCGGCACAAATAGCGGTGCTGCGCACCAACACATTAGCGGAATGCGCCCGCCTTTTCGCCTTGCTGACCATGGCTCAGGCCGACGCCGGGATCGTCTGCTGGGAAGCCAAGTATCGTTACAACTTCTGGCGGCCGATCACCGCAATTCGACGGGCGGATGAGGACAATAATCCCTTGACTGACCCTGACCCGACATGGAAAGACCAGCTCAATGCACCCTCCTTTCCGGCGTATATCAGCGGACATAGCACTTTCAGCAAAACCAGCGCGCAGGTCTTGACTCACTTTTACGGGACGGACCAGATCGATTTCACCTCGCTCTCCGATTCTTTGCCCGTTTCACGCACATTTCATAGCCTGGCTGCCTGCGCGGATGAATGCGGCATGAGCCGGATCTATGGCGGCATCCATTTTATCTTTGAGAATATCAACGGAAAGGAAACCGGCAAGAAAGTGGGAGACTTCGTTTCGGAGAATTTCCTCTTACCCAACGAGAAGCTTCCGCTCTTACGCCTGGAGACCTTTTCCGGCGGTCAGGTTACCCTTCGATTGCATGGACATATCGATGCGGCGTGCGTCCTTCAGACATCGCCTGATCTGGTAACCTGGCGAGCTCATTCGACGAACACCGCTGTGGCAGGGGGCTTCCTTGTCTCAGATCAAAATTCTGCACAAACGCCCAGACGTTTCTATCGTGTGGTGGAACAGTGAGATGGCTCTCTGGACCCTTTGGCTCTGCGGCCGTTTATAATTAACGGGTGAGCGCGGCGGGCTTGGAGCGCAGTGCTTCCATCAAGAGCGGGAAAGGGAGCGTGTTCACGATGTCGTGCTTGGTCAGCCAGCCTTTTCTCGCAACGTTCGCGCCCAGGCGGAGGAACATGGCGTGTTCATTTCGATGCGCGTCACAGTTGATGACGCATTTGACACCTTTCGACCTCGCGTACCTCCACAGCCGCCAATCCATGTCGAAGCGATAGGGGCTCGCGTTCAGTTCGATCCAGGTGCCGGTTCCTGCGCATGCGTCGATGACAGCGTGCTGGTTCACTTTGTAGCCTTCGCGTTCGAGCAGAAGCCGGCCCGTCATGTGACCGAGAATGTGTACGAAAGGATTTTCCGCGGCGCGAATGAGGCGTTTGGTCATTTCGGCTTCGCTCTGAGAGAAGGCACTATGAATGCTCGCGACGACCACATCCAATTCGGCGAGCAGGGCGTTATCGAAATCGAGTTTGCCTTCGGCAACGATGTCCACTTCGCTGCCGGTGAGCAACCTGAAGCTGCTGCCTTGCTCGGCCAGGCGCGCGTTTAGTCCCTTAACTTCCTTGATCTGCTCCCGCAGGCGTTCCGGTTGGAGACCGTAAGCCTGCACGGATGATTTCGAGTGATCCGTGACCGCCCAATAATCGAGGCCTAAATCTTCCATGTGCCGCGCGATCTCTTCCAGAGTGCAATGCCCGTCGCTCCACGTGGAATGGTTGTGCAGCGAACCACGCAGTTCGTTCCACTCGATCAGGCGCGGAATATCGTTGGCTTCCGCGGCGGCGAATTCGCCCTGATCTTCGCGCAATTCGGGAGGCACATAAGCCAGGCCGAGTCTTTGAAAAATCTCCTCTTCCGTCGCGCACGCTTCGAGAAGTTTGGGATCGCGAGTTTCGTCGACGGATCGGAACAAACCATATTCATTGAGGCGGAGGCCACGCTCGATGGCGCGCTGGCGCATGACAATATTATGCTCCTTGCTCCCGGTAAAATAGGCGAGAGCGAAGGGAAATTCGGAATCGCTCACCACCCGCAAATCCGCCTGCAACCCGCCCTCCAGCACCACGCTCGCTTTCGTATCGCCTTTCGCGTTGATCGACAGAATACCAGGAAGTCCCGTGAAAAAATCAATGATTCCGGCGGGATTTTTGGACGAGACGAGAAAGTCCATATCGCCAACAACCTCCTTGGCGCGGCGAACGCTTCCCGCCGTGCTGCAGCGAATGACATCTGGATGCGACCGAAGCGCATCCAGGATCGGGTCCGCCAGAACGAGCGCGGTCGCGAGAAGGTGCCGGCTCGAATAATTCGCTCGAAACTTTATCCCTTCGAGAATTCTGCTTTGAGTCTTTTCTCCGAAGCCATCCAGCCCCGCCACCTTGCCATCCTCGCAGGCTTTTTGCAGTTCATCGAGACAGGTGATCGCCAGTTTTTCGAAGAGGGCCTTCACTTTTTTCGGACCAAGTCCGGGAACCTGGAGCAACCCGAAGAGACCCGGTGGAAAAGAAGACTTCAGATTCTCGTAATAGCCAAGTCTTCCGGTGGTCACGAGTTCGCAGACCTTCTTCTGAATCGCCTCGCCGATGCCCTTGATTTCTCCCAGCCGATTCTCGGAAACCACATTGTGCAACGGTTCGCTCAAGCTTTCGAGCGCGCGCGCGGCATTGGCATAGGCGCGCGTCTTGAATGGATTCTCGCCTTTCAACTCGAGCAGCGTGCCGATTTCAAGCAGCACCTCGGCCACTTTGTCTTTGTCCATAAACGGAAAATTAATCGATCCGATACAAAAGGCGAAAGGCAAAAGCGCCGGTAGAGTAACGCCTCAGCCATTTGGGGTGGAGCGAGGCTCCTCCGAGCTTTCTTGCGGGTATGGCTCAATGGTGAAAGGCTCGGCAGGCCCTCGCTCCACCAAACTGACCAAAACGTTACGCGCCCGCTTCTGTGCTTAGGTCCCCGGCGCGGATGCGTTACCCTGTTTTGTTTTGCGAAGTGAGAGCGACTGGCGAAATATCGGCGAAACAATGAACAAGAGAATGACTCCATTTTTGTGGTTTGATCAGAAGGCGGAAGAAGCGGCTCTGTTTTACACGAGCATTTTCAAAAGCTCGAAGATCACCGCCATTTCGCGATATGGCGAGGCAGGGAAGGAAATTCACGGGAGGCCTCCCGGTTCAGTGATGACCGTTTCCTTCGAATTGGATGGTCAGAGCTTCACCGCGTTGAATGGAGGCCCTGCTTTCCAGTTCAACGAGGCGATTTCGTTCCAGATCGAGTGCGAGACGCAAGCGGAAGTCGATTTTTATTGGGAACGCCTTTCGGAGGGCGGCGACCCAAAGGCCCAACAATGCGGCTGGTTAAAGGACAAGTTCGGTCTCTCCTGGCAAGTGGTTCCCGCGATGCTGCCGGCTTTGCTCAGCGATCCGGATGAAACAAAATCTCAGCGCGCCTTTCAAGCCATGCTGCAGATGAAGAAGTTGGATATTGCCGCCTTGGAGCGGGCCTTTGCGGGCTGAGCCGTTTGCGGTTTTGGACCTACGGTTTTGGGCCTTTGAATTCCGGTCCAGGCGGACCATGCGGGCCGTGGCCGTGCTTACGGAAATCGTCTTCCCGTTCGCGGTCCATTGTTTCGAGCGTTTCTTTTTGTTCCGGTGTGAGTTGTTTCGCGATATCCTGGTGGTTCCGCTTTACGGCTTCATCGACCTGCGTAAGGGTTTTTTCCTGGATACCGCGCACTTCCTGAAATCCGGCGCGAAAGATTGGTTCGATCGTTTTGACTTGGCTGGGGCTAAGTTTGAGGCGCTCTGTCATTTTGTCCCAAATGTGATTGGCCATTTCCTCCGGCGTGCGGTGGGGTGGGGGCGGGCGATGCGCAGGGTGGCCGTACCGGGCACCGATGGCTCCGCCAGCGATTCCCCCGGCGAGAAAGATCAGGAGCAGATAAGATGCGACCTTTAGTTTACTCATTGAGCATGGCGGATTGGAAAAGAACTTCGGTTTGGGAAACGAGATTGTTCGGCAGTTTTTCTTCCGCGCGGTAATCGAGAACGAGACAGATCATGGCCGCGCCGAAGGCCAGACCCAGGGCGGGACGCAAAAGCGGCACCCAACTTTCCCAAGGGTTGAACCTCTCGCGCGTCGAGCTCTGGAGTTTCCGCAGCACCGCGTCATCGAAGCCAAAGGGCATTTCGTTGAGTTCGCTCTGGCTCGCGGGCTGGTCCGCCTCGCGAACGCGTTTGGCCAGTTCATTCCATAAGTCTCTCATCGGATTTTCTCCAGTTTTTCGAGTTCCTTGCGCAATTTTTTTCGCGCCCGAAAAGCGCGGATTTTCACAACCGCGACGCCAGAACCGGTCATCTCAGCGGTTTCCGCGACGCTGTGTCCTTCCATATCGAGCAGGGTCAAAATCGTTCGGTCGCGAGGCTGCAGTGTTTCAAGAAGTTTGCGAGCGAGTTCGCGCGTGGCGCTCTGCCCGTCCACCGATTGCTCTTCTTTCTGCTCGAGGACGCGATCCAGGGCGTCGGCTTGATCTTCGGAAAGGTCCGCCCACCGCAGCTCGGGCCGCGCTTTTTCGCTGCGAATCTCGTTCAGGCAGGTATTGACGGCGATGCGCGAAACCCAGTGCGGAAACGGGGCGTCCCCATGATACTGTTCGATTTTCTGAAACACTTTTACAAAAACAATTTGAGCCAGGTCTTCCGCGTCCATTCGGCGGGGCAAATGGCTGTAAACAATCCGCATGACGAGCGGATACAGTTCGCGAACCAATTCGCGGGCCGCTTCAGGATCATTATCTTTAATGCGTTGCAACCAGGCGCTGGAAAAAATCTCTTCAGGCATAGCTGCAACTGCAGTTCCAGACCACAGAGAAAATGACCCCCTCGAGCCAGGATTGGTTACAGAGGTTTTTGTCATCAACAGGGCTGGTGTCCCCAGTCGTTCTCCTTTAACTCCTTCTCGTAGAGGGCCATCTGTTCCTCGGCAGTAAGCTTTTCCGAAAGCTCTTTGCGCTTTGATTCAGCCTTGGCATCGTTGCCGCCACCGTGCAGCTTTGGAGCTTCGGCCTTGTTATCTATATCAGGTTTATCGTTTGGCATAGGCACACTTTCCAGCGAAAACGGTTGCACTAACGATCCCGCAGTAGTTTTCGAATCGCATTCAGGAGCACCGGCTCGACTTCTGGCGCTACATTGGACGAACGCGGTTCGGTTTCGTAGCCGCCCTGTTCGTAAGCAATGGCCGTTCCAATATACCAGGGTCCATAATCGCCGTAGGCCGCCATCGCGACGAAAAGGTCCGGGCGCTCGGCTTTGGCGGCGAGTTGATATTCCACAAAGAGTTCGCCCGGGAGGTGAAGAATCCGGGCAAGACCAAGCCTCAGGCAAGTCACGTCAATCTTTCGGCCTTCCTGGCATCGGCGGAGCCACGCCAGGCGGGAGGCGTCGCCCAAGGTGGCGAGTTTGGGATCGCGATCCTTTAGTTCAGCTTCAAACCTTTCCAAGGAAAGATTGGTGGAGGGCGGAATCGCGACGGTCTCGACCGCCCAGTCGACCGAGCTCGGCTCGATCGGCTCGCGGGTGGTGCTCTCCCAGGCGCGGCGCATCCCATCGGACAGCCGTTCGGCCAGAACAAGACGATTGGTTGGGTTTCCATCGTTATATTTGCCTGCGCCAATATCGCCGCCAGCGCCGTTGAAATGGACGTGCAAGGCCGTCGGGACCGCGAGCTGGCGTTCAAAACGCGCCACGCCTGGAAAATCCGGATTGGGAATGCCCGTGCGGTAATAGCTCTGCGGATGGGTGGCATAGTAGCTCAGCACAGCCACGGGACTGTTACTGTTCCAAAAGCTAACCAGCGAAACCACCGGATCGATCGTACCTTCCGGTTCAGCCCGCAAGGCCGGATCAGCGCAGGAAGTGTAGCGGACGGCGCGCACTTTGCCGTTCGGCCCGAAAACGCGCCGACTCGAGGCTACCTTCTCCACGCGGGCTTGGCCGAGGCCTAGATGCGTAATCGGCTGCGCGCGAGACAGAGATTGATGGACGGCGACTTCGAGATTCGAGAGGACCTGCCGTTGAAAACCACCCTCGAATTGCCGCGCGTCCATCCCGACGCCCTTTAGAATTCGCTCAGCCGCAAAATCGCAATCCGGCGCATCGTGTTGGTGAAGGGTATGAACGGCAACGCGAGACGGCGTCGTGCCCGCGGCCCGGGCCAGAGCTTCGCAAAATGCATCGTGTCCTTCGTTGGCGATCCCGATCCAATCCACCGCGCAAAGAACAATTGGCTCGCCGGAGCCGAAAAGGACCACGCCCCGCGCGCGCAGACCAAGATCCCATTTATTCGTTACCGGGTCGTAGGCCATAAAGCTGCCGATTGGTGGCGTCGCATCAATATCGAACGTCGCGAGACGAAGACCTTTAGTCGGCGCTACTTCCGCCGAGGGAGGGTTAACGCAAAGCATCGCAACAACCGCCAGGAGCAGAAGAAAGACTGAATTTCTCGGAGGGAACATGCGTTCGAGCTTACCTTTACAACCAGGAAACAAAAGCAGTTCTTTTGGCGCAGGTCGCCAGTTTGGCGCTCGGTCTTATTCGCGGGTCATGCGCCTTCCTGACGATGCATCAAAGAACAGAAGCGCTTCTTCCGGAATTTCCAGCCGCAGATTTTCCGGCCGGTCCGCGCCATTGCCTTGGACCCGCAGTTTCTCTCCAAGACAATCGACGACGAACATCTTCTTCCAGCCGTAGTCCACTTCTTCGATGATCTTTGCTTCCGAACCGTTCGCAGCGGTGATGACCGAGTCGGGCCGGAAGCCGGCGATCAGAGGTTGATTTAGCGGTAGATTTCCCGCTCGCCGGCCGATTGGAAATTTAAACGCCGATTTTGCGGCGAGGAACCAGAGCTCCTCCTGTTCTCGATTGACACGGCCTTCAACCAAATTGATCTCGTCCGGGCCTATAAAGCGCGCCACGAACAAGTTGGCCGGTGAATTGTAAAGGACGGCCGGCTTGTCCACTTGTTGCAGCCTGCCGAATGAGAGGAGCGCGATCCGATCGGCCAGAGCGGCCGCTTCGGCCTGGTCATGCGTGACGTAAACGGTCGTGACGCGCAGCTCCCGCTGAATGGTTTTAATGAGATCGCGCAACTCAACTCGCGCGAGCGGATCGAGGTTGGCCAGCGGCTCGTCCAACAGCAACACTCGAGGCTCAATCACCAGCGCCCGCGCCAACGCGGCGCGCTGTTGCTGCCCGCCTGAGAGAGTTTCGGGTTTACGCGCCAGGAGATCGCCCAGTCCAAGGCGTCCCGCTATTTCCTCGGCCTTCTTTTTGGCCTCACCCGACCTTCTTCCGCGGAGTTTCGGTCCGAGCATCAGATTTTCAAGCACGCTCAACTGCGGTAAAAGGGCCGGATATTGAAACGCCATGCTGACCTGCCGCTCCTGCGGAGTTTTTGCGTCGAGTCTTTCGCCGTCGAGAAGAATTCTCCCGGAACTCAGTGCCTCCAGTCCGGCGATCAATCGCAATACCGTTGTCTTGCCTGAACCCGATGGACCCAGCAGCACGAGCAGCTCCCCCGAAGCCACGCTCAGGGTCAGAGAGTTCAGCGCGCAAATCTCATTCTGTCCGCCAAAACGTTTGGTGAGGTTGTCCAGGACAAGTTCAGCCATGCCGTTCCGCTTCAGAGCCTGCGAATTTCAATCATTTGAGGATGATCATTCAGACAAGGCTCTCGAGAATGTGTTCCGCCGCGCGGCGCGGATTGGGAGCACCGTAAATCGGCCGGCCTATCACGAGCCAGTTGGCACCGGCCTCCAAAGCTTCCGCAGGAGTGAGCGTGCGCTTTTGATCGTCACTCGCCGCGTCCGGCGGACGAATCCCGGGAGTAACAAGCTGAATTTCCGGCGGCAGGAATTGGCGCAGCATCGTTACTTCCAACGGTGAGCAGACCAGACCGCGAAGGCCGGACCGGACGGCCAGCTTCGCGAGACGTTCGACCTGATGACCAACATTGGCTTCGAAACCGACTTCCGCGATCGAGTTGCTGTCGAGGCTGGTTAAAATCGTCACGCCCAGAATCAACGGAGCGGCACGCCCGGCTTCCCGGGCGCTCTTTTGGCCTGCCTCCTCCGCGGCCCGCATCATGGCGCCGCCGCCGCTTGCATGGACGGTCAGCATTTGGACATCGAGTTGCGTTGCCGCCGACACTGCCTTCGCCACCGTGTTCGGAATATCATGAAATTTCAAATCGAGAAACACGCTCAATCCGGTCCCACGAATTGCGCGGACGATATCCGGCCCGGCCGCCGTGAAGAGTTCGCTCCCGATTTTCACGGCCCCTAAAAAAGGCGACAGCTCGCTCGCCAGTTGAACAGCGCGTTCTCTGGATGGCACGTCGAGCGCGAGGATGATTGGATTTGGCGTCCTTTGCATCGCGGCATGTAATCACGCGGCCACGCGGATGTCACGCAGGCTGAATTTCGGATCAGACGCTACAAGAATGTCACGACCCGGCCAGGGATCACAGGGAAAACCCGAAAAGAAAAGCGGAATGTTAAAACCTTGTTCCGAAAAGAGATAAGGATATCGTTTAACAAATCTCCAGCAGCGGAGAGGGTAAGAGAATGAAGACATTTCGTGAACTGATATCGTGGGAACTTGAGCAGGACAAAAGGCACAACCGCTCGCTGCTCGTTAGCACCGAAGACGCCGCCGGGAGACTCAGCTCGTGCGTTCTCCGCAAACTGCGATACCTGAGCGCGGCGAGTGGCGCGTCGAAGGCGAGCTCCGCGGCCAAACCAATTTGAAAGTGCTCACCTGTTGAACGCAGGATTCAAAGAACTCTTCAAAAGCAGCTCCTTGACCATGGACGCGTCGTTCGTCGGCGGCTGACATTCCCGCCCCGTACAGAGATAAACTGTCGGCCCATCCTTTTCCGGTAAAGTGCGCGCAAATTCTTCGACCGGGCCGTTATTTCCGAGGATCACCTTGTTCGGCTTGTAAGCGGCGTGTGCCGCGTGTAGTAAAGCGTGGGTTCGAGAATCCTCCACCCGGCCCGCAACGACCACCCGACGCGGTTCTTCCAGGAAAAAATCCAGCGCCTGAAGCATCAAGGGCATTCCTTGCGGGAGTTGATGGAGCCGCTCGGCAAAAAGCCGGATGGTCTTTTCCGCGGCGGCGCGGTACTTGGCGTTATCGCAAATCGCGCCCAGCTTGAGCAAGGCCAGAGCGGCCACGGAATTCCCTGAAGGTTCGGCGCCATCGTAGTCATCCTTGATGCGGATTATCAGGTCCTTGGCACCGGCGGCGGATTGCCAGAACCCGCCGTGCTCAGCATCATAAAAGCGCTCGATCATCGAATCGGCCAGGGCAATCGCGAATTCGAGATCGGCCGGGTCAATCGTGGATTGGTAAAGATCGAGAACACCCGCAAGCAAGTTGGCGTAGGCGTCGAGCAATTGGACGTTATCCCGGGCTCCATCTCGCCAGCGGCTGTAAAGTGTTCGCGTTTTCGCCTCCCAGAGCTTCTCCCGCAAAAAAGATAGGTCCTTGCGGGCGGCGGCGAGATAGACCGGATCATCCAGAATTATTCCGGCCCGCGCCATCGCGCCTAGCATCATGCCATTCCAGGAGGCGAGAATTTTGTCGTCGAGATGCGGACGAACGCGTTTGGCCCGCGCCTGGAACATTTTTTCTTTGGCGTTTTTGAGCAGAGTCACCTCGCTCTCGGAGAGTTTGGGGTCCTTAATACTGAGGACGTTTTGCTTTGGCAGCGGATTGGGGTCGCTATGATCGACGAAATTGCCCTTTTCGGTGACCCCGAAGTAGTGGATGGCAACCGTCGCCTCATCCGGTGAAAGGATGTTTTCCATCTCCTGCTTCGTCCACGCGTAGAACTTGCCCTCTTTGCCTTCACTATCAGCATCCTCCGCCGAATAAAATCCGCCACCGGGATGTGTCATATCGCGAAGGACATAGCGGGTAATATCGTGCGCCACCTCGGCATGATGCCTGTCCCCGCTCTCCAGGTAAGCATCGAGATAAAGACTGAGCAATTGCGCGTTGTCATAGAGCATTTTTTCGAAATGCGGCACCAGCCATTCCGCATCGACGGAATAACGCGCGAAGCCGCCGCCCAATTGATCGCACATTCCGCCCGCAGCCATCGCCTCACACGTGTGTAACACCATTTTGATCGCATCCTCGTCTTTGCTTTTCACCCCATAAACGAGCAAAAGCGATGGCTGGGTCGGTCGCGGAAATTTCGGTGCGCCGCCAAAACCGCCGTGGCGCGAGTCGTACTCTTTTTTGAACTTCTGTGCGGCATTCTTCACCACCGCCGGCGCGAGCAGCAGATCGTGGACGGGTTCGGCGGCGGTGATTTTTTCGAGCTGTTCGTGCATCTGCCCCGCCGACTGCGATACTTCGTTCCCGCGGGTCTCCCAGAGTTGAACGATGTGTTGCAGCAATTGCAGAAAACTTGGGCGGTCATATTTCGGCTCGGGCGGAAAATAAGTTCCGCCGTAGAACGGCTTCAGGTCCGGCGTAAGAAACACATTGAGCGGCCAGCCGCCACCTTCACCCATCGCCTGGACGGCGGTCATGTAAATCTTATCCACGTCCGGACGCTCCTCGCGATCTACTTTGATGCTGACGAAATGCGCGTTCAAATACGTCGCGAGATTTTCGTCCTCGAACGATTCGCGTTCCATGACATGGCACCAATGGCAGGTGGAATAGCCGATGCTAAGGAAGATCGGCTTGTTCTCTTTGCGCGCCTTTTCGAAAGCCTCGTCGCCCCACCCAAACCAATCGACCGGGTTATGCTGGTGTTGCAGCAAGTAAGGCGATTTCTCCCGTGCCAATCGATTTGTATGAGTGTGATTGGTTGTGGCTGACGCTGTAGCTGGTGCGCTCATGCTAACGTGCTGGACCCCTGGTTCGGGATGGCCGCATCCATTCAGCAGCAAACCCATCAATAACGACAGGCCGGCGGCAATGAATGATCCTCCTCGATTTCTCTCCGGGTCCAACCTGCCTCAGATTAAGCCTATCCGCCTTCCGAGCAAGCGCGGATTCCGCGCGGGCTCCATGGTGGCCCGTATCAAGACGCGCCCCACGGGGCACCAAATGCTTCTTTCAGCGCTCCTTATCAGCCTGCGAAGGCTCCACAACCCGCCCATCAAAAAGATGGATCGCGCGTTCCGCATGACGCGCGAAGCGATCATCATG
>DASYTB010000552.1:0-14287 GCA_036002705.1 Verrucomicrobiia bacterium | reverse complement strand
GAATGCATTCACCACTACGACATTGATGACCCACCCGGGAAGAATTACTTTTTCTATCTAAACCCGCAGACAGGACAGTGGTCGGTGCACCCATGGGACATGGACCTAACGTGGGGCAACAATATGTACGGCGGCGGCAATGAACCCTTTCGCAGCCGGGTGCTGCCGCGAGCGACCTTTAGCCTGGAATATAAGAACCGCGGGCGCGAATTGCGCGATCTGCTCTTCAATCCGGATCAGATGGGACAACTCATTGATGAAACGGCAAGCTTCATCTATAAGCCGGCACTTGGACTGGCGTTCGTCGGAGCGGACCGGGCGCAATGGGATTACAACCCGATCATGGTTTCATCCTACGTGAACTCGAGCAAAGCGGGGCAGGGACTCTTCTATAAGTTTCCGTTGGAAAATGTGACGCGCGACTTCACGGGCGCCATCCAGCTCATGAAGAACTACGTCGTGAGCCGTGGACAGTATTTCGATCAGAACGTGGCGAACGATACTACTATTCCGGCAACGCCGCAGGTTGCCTCAGCGAGCGCGGCTAGCTTTCCTGTAAATCGACTGCGGTTCCATTCCTCGGACTACTCGGGCGGCTCCGGCTTTGCCGCCATGAAGTGGCGGATCGCGGAAGTTTCGGCAATTGACGCGCCGGCCTATGACCCGTCGGCTCCGAAACAATACGAAATCAACTCCGTCTGGGAGAGCGAGGAGTTGGCGACTTTTACGGCGGATATTTCGATTCCGGCCAACGCCGTGAAAGTGGGGCACGCTTACCGGGTACGGGCGCGCGTTAAAGACTCAAGTGGCCGTTGGAGCCACTGGTCACTGCCGGTTCAATTTGTAGCGGGCGACGCGGACAATGCGACCGCGCTGATCGAGCACCTGCGGATTACCGAGTTGATGTACAATCCACCGATCGGAAGTGACTTCGAGTTTGTCGAATTACATAATGATAGCCCCGACACAACGCTGGACTTGAATGGTGTGAAGTTCACTCAAGGAATTGATTTTACCTTTCCTTCGGGCGCGATGCTTGCTCCGGGCGCCTACGCGCTGGTTGTTCCCGCGGATTCAACGAATAACTTCGGATCGTTTCGTTCCTTCTATAAGTTGGATCCAACCGTCGCAATTTATGGACCTTATTCCGGCGCGCTGAATAACGATGGCGAGCAACTCACGTTGAAGACGGCGGCGGCTGGCGCGCAAATCTTTTCCTTTACTTACAATGACCGTGCCGGTTGGCCGGTAGCGCCGGATGGCAGCGGGCATTCCCTCGTTTTGCGAGCGGCAGCTGAAACTCGGGTAAACCCTACTCTTGATTATCCTGGAAACTGGCGGAGCAGCACGTTCATCAATGGTTCCCCCGGCAAAGCCGATCCTGATCCTGCCGCGGCCGTTGTGATCAATGAATTTGCGGCGCATACAGACTACGTGAATCCTGCCAATCCGGCCTACGATTCGAATGATTGGATCGAATTGTTCAATACGGGTCCCGCGACTTTGTTGGGAGACTTCTATCTCAGTGACGATCCCGGGAATTTAAGGAAATGGCGCTTGCCGGCCAATTCTCTCCCTCAGGGTGGCAGGATCAGCTTTGACGAGGTCACGGGATTTCACAGTCCGATCACAAATGGATTTGGACTGAACAAAGCCGGTGAGGCTCTCTTGCTTTCCTGTCTGCCGGGAAACGATCAGGACCGCGTCGTCGATGCAATCCGCTATAAGGGTCAGGAAAATGGGGTCACTTTGGGGCGCTATCCCGACGGCGGCGACTTTTTCTACAGCTTGCAACCGACGCGCGACGCCCCTAATGTCCACTTAGCCTCCTCTCTGGTCATATCCGAGCTGATGTATCATCCCCGCGAAGATACAAACGGGCTCGAGAATACATGGCAGGAATTCGTGGAGATATACAACGCCGGAACGACCCCAGTGACGTTAGGGAATACAAATGGCTCGTTTCGCATGGATGGAGGCATAGCCTTTAGTTTCGGAAGCTCCGGGTTGACCGCTCCCACATTGAATCCCAGCAACAAACTATTGCTCGTATCGTTCGACCCAACGGTGGCTGCGGACCGGGAACGATTCGAGGCCTTTTATGGCGTTCAGAACGTGCCCCTGGCTGGCCCATACACCGGTCATCTCGCGAATAGCAGCGACAGGGTAGCTATCGAAAAGCCGCAGGCGCAAGATTTACCCGGAGAGGCCGCCTCATGGATAATTGTGGATGAAGTGATTTATACCGATGAAAGTGGAGCCGATGGAACGGGCGAATCGCTGGAGCGCAAGCGTTTCGATGTCTCTGGTAATGACCCAACGAACTTTTCCCCGGGGGCGCCTACTCCCGGGGCAATCCCGGCAAACACCGGGATCGTCGATAGCGACGGAGATGGAATGCCGGATGACTGGGAACGGACTTACGGATTAAACCCGCAGGATCCTACAGACGCCAACGGTGACAAGGATGGCGATGGGGTCTCCAATCTGGCGGAATTTATGGCCGGAACAAATCCTGTTGATCCGTCGAGCCGTTTGACGATTCGCGTTCAGGCAACCACGATCAATACAGTCTCCCTGGTGTTCGAGGCCGTCGGCGATAAGAGCTACACCGTTCAGTTCCGGGACGAGTTTTCGACCGGCTCCTGGCAAAAACTGAAGGATGTGAGCGCCGCGGCCGGCGCAACCTCTGTCGTTGACACTTCACCTTCAACCGCACATCGCTATTATCGAATTGTTACTCCGATCCTCCCTTGAAAGCCGCATGCGCCCTGTAAGTATTCTGCTTCTCGTTTTGTTATTTGCCTCCGCGTTCGGCGCGGAGCCGCTGATTCCGCTGAACGCCACCTGGAAATATCAGAAGGGCATCACGGAAGCTTCCAATCCCGTTCAAGCTTGGAGAAGCGCACTTTTCGATGCTACGACGTGGAGAAGCGGTTCGGCTCCGATTTACTACGGCGAGACGTTTTCGAGTGGAACAACGATTTCCGACATGCGGAACAATTACACGACCCTTTTCCTACGGAACACTTTTGCTATCGCCGACCCGCAGACCATCGAACGCCTCGCTTTACACGTCTTAATCGATGATGGCTATATCGTGTGGCTTAACGGCACCGAGGTCGCCCGCTTCAATATGCCAGCCGGAGAGCCGGAGTTTAACGGATTAGCGAGCGCGACTATTGAACAAACCTGGGTGACGAACTCTTTGGCAAGTCTTTCCTACCTTGTTCCGGGCACGAACGTCATCGCGGTCCAGGTCTTTAACAGCGTTATTACCAGCAGCGACATTGTTTTTAACCTGGAACTCGACGTGACGGGCGATAAGACGCCGCCAACTCTTTCGAATGTCACGCCTTCTCCTGGACAGGCCAATTCGTTGCAATCGATCACCGTCAAGTTCAGCGAAGCGGTGCAAGGTGTTACCGCGAGCGATTTGCTCATTGATAATCAAGCCGCAGACACTGTGACAGGCTCGGGCGATACCTACACGTTCTTTTTCTCCCAGCCAACGTTCGGTCCTGTGGATATCACCTGGAGTGCCGGAAATGCAATTGCTGATCTTTCAGAACCGCCGAACCCATTTGATAGCAGCGCGCCCTCGGCGAACTGGTCCTACCTTCTTAAGGACGAGACTGCGCCCGTGGTTCTCACGGCTAACCCGCCTCCCGGCGCGACGATCCGGTCCTTTAGCGAAGTTGAGCTTACCTTTAGCGAAGATGTCACGGGCGTCGAAGCGGCTGATCTTTTGGCGAATGGAGCAGTCGCAACGAGCGTGCAAATTCGCGCCCCCAATCGCTATGCATTCGAATTTCCGAGTCAACCGGCGGGAGCTATCAATTTAACTTGGGCGGCAAACGAGCAGATCGCCGACCTGGCGGTCCCGCCGAACGCATTTTCGGGCGGTCCATGGAGCTATTCGCTCGATCCCACTTTGCCCTTGGCCCAGGTGGTGATCAGCGAATTTCTGGCGAGCGCGATAAATCCCGCTGGATTAAAGGACGAGGACGGCGAACTTCAGGACTGGATCGAGCTGCACAATATCAGCAACACGGCCGTCAACTTGAATGGTTGGAGCTTGACGGATGATCCAAATATCCCAGGCCTCTGGCTTTTCCCGGATGTGACACTCGAACCAGACGCCTATCTGGTTGTGTTCGCCTCGGGAAAGGACCGCAGATCAACTACTCCCGGCGCTAAGTTGCATACAAACTTCAAACTTACGACGGGTGGTGAGTACCTTGCACTGTTTAATGCTGATTCTCCTCGATCCTTCATGGCCCAGCTTAATGACTACCCCGATCAGCGAGACGACTATTCGTACGGGCTCGACCCATCGGGACAATGGCGATATTACCAGGCGCCCACTCCGGGCCAGCCCAACGGTGCGAGTTCGGTCATTGGAGTTATGCCGAAACCGGACTTCAGTGCCAAACGTGGCATTTACGACTCCCCCTTCAACCTTGTCCTGACAAACAAGCTGCCCGGCGCATCGATCTACTTTACCACCGATGGGAGGCGCCCGACGCAAACCGGCGCCACTTTATACGCAGGCGCCATTGCGATCACCAATTCAATGGTCATCCGGGCCATTGCTGTTCAGCCGGGCTACCTTGTGTCCGACGTTGCCACGCATACCTATATCCTGCCCGACCAGGTCCTCTTGCAATCGAATACCCCGCCGGGCTACCCAGCCGGCCCGACGGCTTTCGGAGGCTACCCGGCCGATTATGAGATGGACCCTGAGATCATCGATGATCCCGCCTATGGCCCGCAAATGAAGGATGCGCTTAAGGCGCTGCCGACGGTATCGATCGCGATTAACATCGATGATATGTTCGGCCCGTCGAATGGCATCTACACGCATCCCTTGAACCGGGGAGCGCAATGGGAGCGGCTTTGTTCCGTAGAGTTTATCCCGGTCGAAGGAGATGCCTTTCAGGCCGATGCCGGTGTGCAAGTTCAGGGCAATGCCTCGCGCGAGCCGGTTAAAAATCCGAAGCACGCCTTTCGCGTTAACTTCAAGGGAGCCTACGGACCGAAAACGCTTAAATATCGAATGTTCCCGGACTCGCCGGTGGAATCTTTTGATACCCTTGTCCTGCGCGCGGATTTCAATAATTGGTGGCTGCATTGGGACCCGACCCAACGCCGGCGCGGACAGCGGACGCGCGACGCCTGGATGAAGGACAGCTTGCGGGCCATGGGAGGCCAGGCGAGCCATAATCGATATGTCCATCTTTATATTAACGGCCTCTACTGGGGCGTTTACGATCCGACGGAAAGGCCGGATGCAACTTTTGGGGCGGCGTATTTTGGGGGTGATAAAGCAGACTACGACGTCATTAATGAAGGCGCGGTGGTGGACGGCACAATCGGCGCCTATAACACTCTGCTGAGCTTTTCGAGCGGGGCTACGACCGCGCAGTACGACGCGATTAAGCAGTACCTGGATATGCCGCAGTTTATCGATTACATGCTGCTGCACTTCTACGTGGGGCATGAGGACTGGGGTAATATCAAGAACTGGTACATGATCCGGCCGAAGGATGGCTCGCGCGGATTCTTCTATTTGCCCTGGGACGGGGAGATGATCCTGGGTGATACCACGATCAATCGAGTGAGCAATACCGACACGCCCTCGAATCTGCATACTAAGCTGATTTCGAATCCGCAGTACCGCCTCGATTTCGCGGACCATGTGCAGCGGCATTTTTTCAACAACGGCGCGTTGACCTCGGCGAAAACGACGGAGCGCTGGATGCAGCGCGCTCGTGAGGTGGAATTGCCGATTATCGCTGAATCCGCGCGCTGGGGCGACTACCGGCGGGACGTGCACCAATACTCAAGTCCGCCCTACGAACTTTATACTCGGGATAACCAGTGGCGCGCCGAACAGTCGCGGCTTGTTAATACCTACTTTCCCACAAGAACCGCGACGGTTTTAAGCCAGCTCAAGACCGCCGGGCTATATCCATCCGTCGCCGCGCCGGTTTTCAATCAATTCGGCGGAGGGATTAGCCCGAGTTTTCAGCTCGCGATCACGGCCCCGGCGGGAACGATTTATTACACCACAAACGGGGCCGATCCGCGCGTCTATGGCTCGGGCAGCTTGGCTCCCGAAGCAATCCCGTTTAGCGCTCCGATCACCCTCTCTTCTCCAACGCACGTGAAAGCGCGCGCCTTTTCCGGCGGGACCTGGAGCGCGCTGACCGAAGCTACTTTCACGACCGATCCGCTCCGCGTTCCGTTGCGAATCACGGAAATCATGTACAATCCAAATCCACCGGGTGACGCCGGTGAATTTATCGAGCTTCAGAATGCAGGGCCTCTGCCCTTCGAAGCCACAGGTTACTACCTTGGCGGAATCAGTTACATCTTTCCGCCGAACTCGATCCTTGCACCTGGACAGACGATCCTACTCGCTTCTTCCGCGAATCCAGCCACCTTTGCTCAACGCTATCCCGGCGCGCCGGTCTATGGCCATTTCGATGGGAATCTTGACAATGGCGGCGGACGAATTTCACTTTTTGCGCCGTCCGGCCAAAGAGTTATTTCAGTAGTCTACAACGACAAAAAGGGCTGGCCGGAAGAAGCGGATGGAAAGGGACGCTCGTTGGAAATCAATGATTCGTTTGGTGATCCTGACGATCCGTCGAATTGGCATGCCAGCGCGAACCTGGGCGGTTCTCCGGGAGTTCAAAACTCCGCACCGGTGCTTCCGGCAATCCGAATTAACGAAATCCTGACCTATTCGACGAATGCGAGCGATTGGGTTGAGCTATTCAACACGGGCAGCGCAAGTATCGATCTGTCTGGTTGGAGCCTTGAAGAGCCGGGTAACTCCAACCGATTTGTATTTCCTATCGGGAGTGCTATCGGAGCGGGTGCTTTCCTCGTGATCGACTGCGACAAAGGGACGGGCACGGAGGGACTTCATGCTCCCTTTGCCCTGGATTCCGATTCGGAAACGCTCGTCTTGCGGAATCCGGCGGGAGCCACGGTCGATACGTTCAGGTCGGGCCCCGTCCCCCATGAATATTCTATCGGGTGGATCGACGACAGAGTCGAGTTGACGACGCCGACCCGAGGAGCTGCCAATCTCGCGGCTATCTTGGGAACTGGGGACAAGCTTTCGATCAACGAATGGCTGGCCAATTCCGGGCTGGAGCAGGATGACTGGCTCGAAATCTACAATGCTGATCCATCGCTGCCCGTCTCGGTGCGCGACCTTTTTCTTTCTACCACCAACGGCACGTTCGAGATCACCGCTCCAGTGTTTATCGCACCCGGAGGATTCGTTTGGCTGATTGCTGATGAGAATCCCGGCCCAAATCATCTCGATCTCAAACTCTCGGCGAGCGGTGGGAGGATCGCCTTGCTGGAGCGCTCCGGCAGTGCAATTAATTCAGTTTCTTACGGCCCGCAGACGGATGGCATTTCGCAAGGGCGCCTTCCGGATGGCAGCGACAATATCGTTTCTTTTCCGATTTCGCCAACGCCTGGTAAACAGAACTCCCTGAGCTTTCCTGTTTCCGTCGGCCTGGAGACAGGCGCAATTGATATTGCGTGGCCGAGCGCGGCCGGTAATCGATACCGCGTTGAATTCTCAACGGACCTGGCCAACTGGAGCACTCTCTGGGAATCGACCGCGACGAGTTCCTCGCTCGCGGTCAAAGACCCTGTTAGTGAAAGCCATAAATATTATCGAGTGATCGCAGTATCGCCGTAAATTTCGCAGCAGGAGCAACGCTCAGTTTTGGATTCACCTCGGCGCAGCGTTGAGGCAGAATGCTCGAATGTCACTGACAACTGAGGTTTCCGCGCCGGTGCACCTCACCCCCAATACAACCTCCAATACGCAGGGCCGTATTACTTCCATCGATGCGCTCCGCGGGTTCGACATGTTTTGGATCATCGGCGGCGACGCCCTGTTTTATGCGCTGAACAAAATGGCAGGGACAAATCCGCTCGTGCGCGGCCTGGCCGACCAGTTGGATCATGTGCCGTGGGCCGGGCTTCACTTCTACGACTGCATTTTCCCCCTTTTCGTATTCATCGTTGGCGTCTCGATTGTCTTTTCATTGAGCAAGCGAACGGCCCTCGTAGGGCGCGGCGCCGCGGTCCGGCAGATTTTTCGACGCTTTGTAATACTTTATCTTTTTGGGTTGTTCACCTATGAGGGCATCGAAAAAGGCTACGAGCACATTCGGTTGCTCGGGGTGTTGCAGCGCATCGCGCTTTGTTATTTATTCGCGGCACTCGCTTTTCTCTATATCAAACCGCGCGGCTTGATCGCGCTCTGCGCCACGCTGCTCATCGGCTACTGGGCTCTTATGACTTTTGTTCCCGTGCCCGGCGTTGGGGCCGGGAATTTCGAGGCAGGAAAAAACCTCGCGAATTACGTAGATCGCGAGTATTTGCCGCTTCGCAAATGGGACGGCGACTACGATCCGGAAGGTTTGCTCAGCACGCTTCCGGCGATTGGAACCTGCCTGCTCGGAATTTTCGCGGGCTTGCTTTTACGCCGGCAGGATCTATCCGACTCGCAAAAAGTTACCCGCCTCGCGGCCTGGGGTGCCGCTGGAATCGTGGTGGGACTGTTCTGGAGCATCCAATTTCCGATAATCAAAAAAATCTGGACTTCCTCGTTCGTCCTCGTCGCCGGTGGAATCAGCGCCATTCTGCTCGCGCTCTTTTACCAGGTAATCGACGTGTGGAAAAAACAAAGCTGGGCCGCGCCCTTCCTCTGGATCGGAACGAATGCCATTGCCGTTTACATGCTCGGTCATGTCGTGCCCCTGGAAAATCTCGCCGAGCGCATCGTCGGCGGGGAAATCATGGGGAGCCTCAATAAAGCATCCAAAGGCTTGGGTGATCTTTTGGCGGCCACCGTGGCCCTGGCGTTGGCCATTCTTTTTTGCCGTTTTCTATATAAGCGCCGGATTTTTCTTAAGGTGTAGCCGATTGGGACTGTATCTGCGCGGCCAGTTCATCCGCCGGGTAGGTCCAAATCTCCGCCAGCGTCGGATGGTAGTGCGGCATGGCGGCGAGTTCCCAAACATTCATGCGCTTGCACATCGCCGCGATAATCTCGTGAATCAGCTCTCCCCCGAAGGGGCCGACGCAACAGCCGCCGAGAATCTCGCCGCTTTTCGGATCCGCCAGCAACTTCACAAATCCGTCCGTCGCGTTCATCAGCATGGACTTGCCATGATCTTTAAATGGATAGCTGTCGGCCAAATAGGGAATTTTCTCGCGTTGCGCTTCTTTCTCGGTGAGGCCCACCCGGCCCACCTGCGGTTCGGTGAAGACGACGCTCGTGAGCAGGCGGTAATCCATGTGACGCCGTTGGTTCGGATGAAGGATATTGTGCGCGGCAATTTCTCCCTGCTGAATAGCGATATGGACGATTTCATGCAGCCCGGTGCAATCGCCCGCCGCATAAATATGAGGCACGTTTGTTTGCATCTCGGAATTGACGAGGAAGCGTCCGAGTGACGCGAGGACGCCCGCGTTGGGCAATTTTAAGCCGGCAATGTTCGGAATCCGACCGAGGCCGAAAAGGATTTCCTCCGCGCCGATACTCACCATCTGACCCTGGTGACGAAACGAGACCCACTTCAGGCCGTCTTCAACCCAGGCGTTTTCAAGGTTCGTGCCGGTGAAAACGGTCATCCCTTCGCGCCGGAAAACGGTTTCGATGACGGCGGCGGCATCTATGTCCTCCTCCTTGAGAATATGCTCCGAGCGTTGCACGAGGGTGACGCGGACTCCGAGTCGGCAAAAGTATTGCGCGAATTCCACCGCGACGGCACCGCCTCCCAAAATGATCATGGATTTGGGCAATTCCTCCATCAAGAGGGCGTCATCACTCGTGATATATCCAACCTCATTCAGAGCCTTCAGAGGTGAAGGCGCGACGGTTGACCCCGTCGCGATGACGAAGTTCCGGGCGCGCAATTCACTTCCGGTGCTCAGATGAACCGTATGCGGGTCTTTGAAAGAGGCGTTGGCCCGAATGAAATCGAATCGTTTGCTCTCCAACTGCTCCTCCCGGTATTGCGCGAATTCGCGAATCAGCCTGTCCTTGCGCGCGACCATTTCCCTTGCATCGAAACAAATGTCGCGCGGATGCACGCCAAAAAGCATGGCGCTCCTGACCAGGTGCAGCACCTCCGCCGAATAAAGCAACGCCTTCGTGGGCATGCACCCTCTCAGAATGCAGAGCCCGCCAACCTCTTTGCCCCCTTCCAGCACGACGGTCTTCAACCCGCCGACCGCGCAGGTTCGGGCCGCCGCGTACCCGCCGCTGCCGCCGCCGATGATGGCCACGTCGTACTCCGCCGCACTCATGCGCGGAGATTACACGAGTTCGCGCGCGAGATGAACTCCCTTAATTTTTTGTGGTCCTTCCGGCCGGGAGATGATTCCACACCGCTTGAGACATCGACTGCGTAAGGAGTGGTTTTTGTGATGGCGTCCGTGATATTCTCGGGCGTAAGCCCCCCCGCCAGAATGATGGGACGGCCAAAGCTTTTGGCCTTCACGGCCAAATCCCAATTGAACTTCGATCCCGTTCCCCCAGGCTGGTCCGGCACATAACTGTCGAGCAGAAAGGCCGAGACGTGATACTTCTCAAAACCGGAGAGAGAGTTTTGGTCCTGGACCCGAAATGCCTTGATCACGGGCGATGGCAGTGCTCTGCACATATCCGGCGATTCAGTTCCATGAAGCTGCACGGCGCTTAACCCAGCCAGGCGTGAGATCGCGGAAACATTTTCAACGGTTTCATCGACAAAAACGCCAACCCTGCTCACGAAAGGCGGCAATTGAGCGATGATGGCCTGAGCAGCGTCGGGTTCGATGAAGCGCGGGCTGGCGCGATGAAATATAAAACCCAGCGCATCCGCGCCGGCCTCATTCGCCGCCAGAGCATCCTCGATATTGGTGATCCCGCAAATCTTGACCCGAACTCGCATTTCCGAAGAACCCGGAAGGTAAAAGGAGGCTTGGAGTCCGTCAATGAAGGGGGCGACCTTTTGGGTTGGCGGCTTCAATTTTATTGTAACCCGAGTGGGAGGGGAATCGTCTATCCCAATATTCCTCGAATAGTGGTGTGCCGCTCTTCGGTTAGTGTGGATAATAACCAAGGAGGAGAAGAGGAGCGGGGAACCAGTTACGGAGCCGCTCTTTCGTTGGCGCAAGTCCTTCGAAGGGCGGCTCTTTTATCCGCAGAGCGAGCGACTGCTTTTCTCCTCCTTCTCCAGAACCTGATCGACAGCAGCGGCTTCCGAGCACTGATCGCGCGCAAATTCAGCGCCCTCTCACGGAGTGGACGCGAAAGACTATGTAAGTGGTGGGTTGAGTGGGGTTCGAACCCACGACCAACGGCTTAAAAGGCCGCTGCTCTACCACTGAGCTACCAACCCTGCTCCTTGCGGATTCGCCTTTAAGGCGCGGAGAAAGTAAATCAGAGTTCAACCCCTCGCAAGCGCTGTTAAGAGATTTCACGGTGATCCGGCGAGGTCTTCAGTAATGCGCGAGTGTGAGCTTGTGTCCGCGATATTTTGCTCCCAGGGCGGCCCGTCGAACGCAAAGACTGCCTCAGTGAATTCTTCTGTTCAAGGACGAGCTTGGCGCGTCTCGCTGCTTGCCAAGCTTTCGTGGGTTGCATAGTTTTTTCGCGCCAGAAACCGGTCGAGGTCAGCGGATGAAACCGCTCCTGGAAGAAAAATATGGGGAAGCAAATCGCGGAAATGGAGATTTCGGCGGCGACCATGGAGCTGCCGGACACCAAAACCATCCGCCTCCAGTGGCCCGCCGCGTACGATGCCGATTTCAAGACCGGCCAGTTTATTACGCTTTGCTGGCCAGATACGCCGGGTTACAAGCGCGCTTATTCTCTTTCTTCCTGCGCTCTGGACCGGGGTTTTTTCGAAGTCACGGTCAAACGCGAAGGGAAAATGGGCACGCGCATTGTCGATTGGGCCAAGCAAGGAGATCGCATGACAGTTCTGCCGCCCACCGGACGTTTTCTTCCGGTTTACGAGCCCAACAAACATTTGATCTGCATCGCCGGGGGTTCGGGCGTCACACCCTTCCGCGGTTTCGCGCGCGAAGCGACCATGCGCAAGCTCGACACGCGGATCACGATCCTTTACAGCGTGCGGACCACGAACGACATCATTTTCAACAACGAGTTTCGCGAACTGGCGCAGATCAATCCCAATATTAATTTTTTGGTGACGTGCACCCGTTTGCATACCGCGGATCCCTGGACGGGAAGACGCGGACGAATCGATGTTGCCTGGGTGAAACAACATATCTTTGATCCCGCTCAATCGGTCTTTTACGCTTGCGGCCCGAATGAACTTGTCGAATCGATCGAGAACCTCGTATTGAAAGAAATGCAGATTCCCAAGGAACAGATTCGCACGGAAAAGTGGGGATAATATGCTGAAACGCACAGCGTTATTTGAATCCAATCAGAAGCTGGGCGCGCGATTAATCGATTTCGGCGGCTGGGAAATGCCCGTGCAGTATCAAAGCATTGTTGAAGAGCATCAGGCCGTCCGGAAAGCCGCGGGCATTTTTGACATCTCGCACATGGGCGAGTTTTTTGTGAGTGGCCCCGGCGCGGAAGAGTTCCTGAATTTCGCGCTCACGAACGACGCGCGAAAGCTCGAACCGGGCCAAGGACAATACACGCTTATGTGCAACCGCGAGGGCGG
The DNA here is from genome assembly GCA_036002705.1 of Verrucomicrobiia bacterium. Lineage (GTDB taxonomy): Bacteria > Verrucomicrobiota > Verrucomicrobiia > Limisphaerales > SXQI01 > DASVNK01. The sequence goes on along the minus strand of DASYTB010000552.1, from coordinate 1,553 downwards.
CGTTGTGGATGATCTGTATCTTTATTGCCTGGGACGCGGCAATTATCTGCTCATTGTGAATGCCTCCCGAGTCGAAGCGGATTTCGAATGGCTCCGCTCGCTGCAAACGGCTTTTTCAAAACCAAGTTCCATATTCCTGGATGACAAATCATGGTCGTATGGTGCCGTGGCCGCGCAAGGTCCAGCCGTCGCGGCGTTCATCGATCGCGCCATCCCGGCGGAGCCGCCCGTGAGCCGCCTGGCCAAAAACGAGCTGCGCATGATCGGTTTCGAGGGCGAACTGATTTATGTGGCGCGCACGGGTTACACCGGGGAAGATGGTTTCGAGATCATCGCGCCTGCTCCGCTCATGGCGAAACTCTGGGAGGCGTGCCTGACGGCGGGCGCGGCGGACGGGATCAGGGCCTGCGGACTTGGCGCGCGCGACACGCTTCGGACGGAAGCTTGCTACCCGCTTTATGGCCATGAATTGAACGAAAGCACCACGCCGATTGAAGCGGGTCTAGGTTTCTTTGTGGCCTTGGACAAAGAATTCGTTGGGCGGCCGGTACTCGCCCAGCAAAAGGCGGCTGGCCCAGTCAAGCGTTTGGTCGCCTTCAAGATGAGCGGGAAATCCGCGCCGCCGCGCCCCGACTACCTTATCTGGGCCGCGGAAGCGGCCCAGAATACAGCGCCGCTCAGTAAGGCCACGAGCGGGACGCAAAGCCCCACGCTCGGCATCGGAATTGGCCTTGGCTATGTGCCCGTGGAGTACAGCCAGCCGGGCACTGACATTCGAATTGAGATTCGCGGGTCCCGTTTTCCGGCCGTTATCGTCAAAAAACCATTTTATAAGAGAGCCTCAGCGCAATAAATCTATGTCAAAAGTTCCTGCTGATCTTCGTTACGCCAAAAGTCATGAATGGGTCCGCGTCGCCGGCGAATACGCGACGGTTGGTATTACGGACCATGCCCAGCATGAGTTGACGGATATCGTCTTTGTCGAACTGCCGAAACAAGGTCGCACACTCAAAGCGGGGGAATAATGTTCCGTCGTCGAATCGGTGAAAACCGCGAGCGACATTTACTCGCCAGTAAGCGGCGAGATCACGGCCTTGAACGATGCCGTCGTTGCCAATCCCGCTCTGGTCAACACCGACCCATACGGCGAAGGCTGGTTTTTCAAAGTCAAGCTCTCGAACCAGCAGGAGGCGCAATCGCTCCTCAGCGCCGATGATTACGCAAAGCAGGTCAACGCCTGAAGTTTAGCGGAGCGGAACAGCACCGGTTCGATTTTTTCTTTGATTAAAGTGCACAAAGGTGCGCCGAGGCGCACGTTTGTGGATTTGACGAAGATCCGCAGGCTTTTGGGTAAAACGACGACTCAAAACAAAAGAATTTTTGCGATAAACGTTTTTTTTAACGCATCTCGCCTCTCTTTTCTCACCAGGCCACGAAGTTTCACCGCCTCATGGACATTCCACCGCTCTTCCGGAACAATAACTGCCGGTTTACTTTTGAAGATGGATGCAATTAAAACAGAGGTCGTAGTCATTGGCGCCGGACCGGGCGGT
>DASYTB010000551.1:0-4288 GCA_036002705.1 Verrucomicrobiia bacterium | reverse complement strand
CCTGCGGTGGCTTCAACTGCACCTTGAAGACAGTGGTCACATGGTATCGACCGCGCATGATCTCAGCGAAGGCCGGCACGCGCTTCAGTCGCCCGATTGTGACGTGCTGATCAGCGATATTTTATTGCCGGACGGGACCGGTTGGGAACTTCTGGAGCAGAGCGGAACCGTTCATCCGTTTTTTAGCATCGCGATGAGTGGCATTGGGAGAAGTGCCGATTCCGCGCGGAGCCGCGCGGCTGGATATCGCCATCACCTCTTTAAGCCGTTTCCCATGGCGCTGCTCGATAAATTGCTCGCGGAGGCGGCTGGCGGCATGGCTCCGTTATAATCGGGTTCGGGGCACTTCAATTGAGGGGAATCTGGCAGGTGACCGTCGTGCCTTCCCCCGGTTTCGACGTTAGTTCCAACGTGCCGGCGAGAGACTCAGCGAGGAGGCGCGACGTATCCAGGCCTCCGAACGATGGGCTTTCCCCTGGCACAAACCCGCGACCGTCGTCTTTGACTTCCAGCAGCACCATCCCCGGGGCTTCTTCAAGGCGAATTTCGATTCGTTGCGCGCCCGCGTATTCGAGCGCGTTTTCGACGGCCTCCTGGGCGATTTGATGGAGTGCCTGGGCTTTTTCCGCGTCCATGACAAACACGCGTTTTTCACACACAAATTGGCAGGGCGGACGTTCCTGCGCGAGGTCGTGCAATGCACCGATTAAACCCGCTCCTTGCAGCTTCGCCGGGCTAAACCGCCGAGAGAGCGCCCGCGTTTGATCAATGGCGGTTTCAATCACCTGCTTTAGCCCAGCGACGGATTCTGTCGAGACAGGCTCTCCGGCGGTCGCAGCTCGCTCGATGGTTTGAAGCAGCAGAGTGCTCCCGACCAAAGTCTGGCAGAGATGATCGTGAAGTTCCTCGCCGATGCTGCGTCGCTCGCGTTCAAGCGCCTTCACTAAGGCCCCGTTGGAAGCTCCCGGTTCCATCATGTCACGTCGGCGTACATTCGGCAGCAGCCTCGTCCAGCAACTTGTCGAGTTCCGCAACCTTAAAGGGCTTGAGCAGATGATGGCGGAAACCGGCTTCGCGGCTGGAAGCACTGTCGGCATTCATGCCAAAGCCGCTCATCGCCACGGCGAAGACAGGTTTCGGGAGTTGAGCTTTTCGCAGGAGCTCCCAGCCAGTGCCATCCGGCAGGCCGATGTCACAGATTAGCATATCGGCGCCGAACGAAGGGAGATCAACCAGCGCGCTTTCGATCGTTCTGGCGGTGGCGACCTCGTGCCCGAGGTCTGCCAGGTAAAGTTCCAGGGATTTCAGTGTATCCTGGTGGTTTTCGACGACGAAGATTCTCAAGGCGCGCTCCTTTGTGATTTCATCGCACCGTAACAAAGTCGTTGTGATTGAACAGGACCAGGACGAGATTTTCGCGAGCCTTCTTCCCATCTCCCTCGCGTTTCAGGAAATCGCGGCAAGTCTTCAGCTCTTCGGGTTTCGGATCGCGGGCCAGGATCTTCTCGAAAGCGCGGCTGATGAACTCAGAGTCCGGTTGAGTATCGTCGAGCTTAGCCGCCAGGGTTCGCGCCTCAGCGAGCGCGATTTTGCTGTTCGCGAGAGCGAGGGCTTGTTGGGGCATCACGGTGGGGTGGCGCTGATAGCATTCGGTCACGGCCGGACCATCAAAAATCTTCAGGAACTCGACTTCTTTTTCCGCGGCGATGCGGAGGTAAACGCTGCGGCGTTTCGAGGTGAGGCCAAGATTATTGTCGATGTCCGGACCGCCGATCGCGGGATCGAGATCGTCGGCGGAACTGAGGAGATTATCGCGCACGAGTTCGGCGTCGATGCGACGGGAGGGCATGCGCCAAAGATAGATGTTATCCGGATCAACCTGCGCGTCGCTGGAATCGGGCGTGGAAGACATGCGGTAAGTGCTGCTCGTAAGAATCAGCCGGTGGAGTTTTTTCATGCTCCAGCCCTGAGCCATGAATTCCGACGCGAGCCAATCCAGCAATTCGGGGTGGGACGGCGGATTGCCGTTGGCGCCGAAGTTTTCCGGAGTGGTGACAATGCCGCGACCAAAATGGCGTAGCCAGATGTGATTGACGGCCACGCGGGCTGTGAGCGGATTACGCGGGTCGGAGACCCATCTGGCAAACGCCAGACGTCGGCCAGTGCTGGTGAGCGGAAAGGTTTCCTCAGGGCGCGGCTTGTAATCAGAGCCGCCCGTTTCAAATTTTTTCTCGACCTCGGCGAGACCTTTCTCCGCTTCCTCGCGTTTGCGTTTGGCGGCGTCGATCTCCTTTTGCTTCGCCTTGGGATCGAGCGCGTGTTCGGCCATTTTCGCCTGGTGCAGTTTGAGCTTCGCTTCGAGGACAGCCGCCCTTTTTTGCAGCGCGCTGGCTGCATTGGCGAGTTGATCTTTTTCGCTATCAGAGTTTCCCGGGGCTTCGAGGCGCAAAACGGTGACCAAGTTTTCGTTCTTCGCATCGGCCAGCGCAAAGGCGAGTTCGGCTTCCGCCAGTTTTTCCTGGGGGCCGTTCTTTTTCGCGGTTTCAAGAGCCTTTTGTGCTTCCTCGAAAGCGTGCGTAGATTCAGCGAGAGTCTCCTTGATCACGAAGTCACGACGATCCGGGAACGCGGCGGATTTGGGGAGAGAAATCGTCCCGGGCACAAGCCGACTGCTGCAACCATCCCAGCAAAGCGACTTTGGCACGCCCGGTTGCAGAACGCGGTTCGTATCGGGATGGCGTTCGTCGCCGCGGACAAAGAAATACGTGGGCGTATTGCTCGACACGTCATAAACGCGGACTAAACCCGCTTTCGTCGTATCGAGTTCGCCGGGCAAGCGGTCCGTTCGGACCTGATGCGGCTCAAACACGGCGCGGAGCTGATAGTATTCGTCCTGAGTAATCGGGTCCGTGCGATGATCGTGGCACTTGGCGCAACCCATGGTAATTCCGAGGAAGGCCTGGGAGGTATGCTTCACCGTATCTTCAAGCCACTGTTCGCGGCTGAGCATTTTGTAGTTGCGAACGAGAAAACCGGTCGCGCGATGAGCATTGGTGTCTTCAGGCGCGAGTTCATCCGCCGCGAGCATTTCCTGGATCATCCGATCGTACGGCTTGTCGGCATTGAGCGATTCAATGATCCAATCGCGCCAGCGCCAGATGTGCGGTTTGCTGTCGCGAATCTGATTGCCGCCGCTCCAGCCCGCCCAATCGCTGTAACGCCACACGTCCATCCAGTGGCGGCCCCACCGTTCGCCGTAACGCGGATCCTCAAGCAGGCGGTCCACGAGCCGTTCGTAAGCGCCGGAAGAGTTGTCCGCAAGAAAGGCGCGGCGGTCCTCCGGGGACGGGGAGAGGCCGATCAGGTCGAGGGAAGCGCGGCGCATCAAAACTTCCTTCGACGCTTCGGGACGCGGTCTCAAACCGCGCGTCTCATGCTCGGCCGCGATGAAATTATCGATCTCGTTTCGGATCCATCCAGCGTTCCTGATCTGTGGGATCTCCGGAGGCCGAACGGATTGGAACGGTTCCCAACGGTAGGAAGCAAGAAAGCGGTCAAACTCGGATTCTTTGGCCGCGAGTTGCTTGATCTCTCGGGAAGTAGGTTTGTCTAGCGCATCGCCTGGATTGTGACCGAGGAGAATCTCCGTTTGATTCGGGACTCCGTCGCCATCCGAGTCTTCCTCGGCGACAGCCTTCAGGCGCAACGCAAGCGATTTGGCTTTTCCGTTGGAGGCGAGTTCTTCACCGAGGAGTCGCAAACGATGGCCAAAGGAGTTATGGGGAAATTCGTCGAGGCTCTCCGGATTCTTTTTTTCGCTGGGGAGATGGCAAGTCGTGCAGCGATTGAGGTCTTCCGAGAGAAAACGTTCGTAGTAATGCTTGAGGGCCGATTTGTTGGCGGGAGTCGCCATAAGGCTCGTCACGGAGAGCACCAAAGCAAGGCTGGTCATGACCATTCTCATCGCGATTTTGTAGTTTGAGGGTTGCTGCTGGTGAAGTCAAACCTGGAGGACTTAACGAATTACCGTTGAGATTTGGAGTTCTTGGTTGGATAGTGCGCGGGAATGTCTTTCGGACAATTTCCAGAACAGGCCGCGCCGGTTTCGCTCCTGCAAAAGAGCCTGGAGCGAGGACGCCTTGCGCATGCCTATCTCTTTAGCGGGGATAATCTCGGGGAGATGGAAGGCGTGGCTCGCACCCTGTCCAAAACGCTAAATTGCGCCAATCCGGCTCGCGACAAGAATGAGCAACCACTCGATTCCTGCGATGTCTGTTTGAATTGCCGG
>DASYTB010000550.1:0-1774 GCA_036002705.1 Verrucomicrobiia bacterium | reverse complement strand
GCAGGCGCGCGGAGGAGTCGGCAGCGAATTTCGGATCCGCGGCCAGTTTGGCTTCGAATTCCGCTTTTACTTTCGGGTCGTCTCGCAACATTCGGTCGGCCAGCGGAGCTAGGGCGTAGCCTTCAATATATTCCGTTCGCTGGAGAATCTCCGGGAAGAAGCCCCAGGCGAAAAGCGAATCGCCACTTTGCGGTTCGAGCAAAGCGACCGCCAGCTCTCCCAGCGGTTGATCGGTGAGAACACGCACGGAACCGGCTGGAAAAGTTTCGGTGCGAGTCTCAACCTTGACGCTGGTTTTGAGAGTGTGGCGGCTTTCGAAGGGATGAAAACCCTCGCCCGGTTCCGGCTTTGGATTGATTAATCGATACATGGAAACACGAACCGTTTCCGCGTCCGAAAGTGTCTCCATTTCGATTCCGTGCAGCTTGAGACGAGCGATCACTTCAGGTTTAGTGACCGGCACCCAATACGCTTTCGGTCGGGTAACATGAAGCCCCGCTTTGCTGAAATAGACCGGCAAGTTCGCATAAGTTTTCGGCGTTCCAAGCCAGCGCACTTCTTTCCCGCCCGAAGCGGGCGAATCGTAAAGCTCGTAGGCGACGCCGGCAAAATTCTTGTTCGTCCGGCCTCCGCCCTCAATCCAGTTCACGGTAATCTTTTCGGGCCGTGCATTCTGATCGGCGGCGATGGCTTCTCGCAATTTCAAGTGTTGCGAGGCGAGGGTTCGAAGCGAACTCTCGACGAAGATGTAAGTGCCGAGAACCCGCTGCCGATATGGTTTCAGCGAGTGATTTTCCACGAGGACTGCCGGCAGGTGACGCAAATCGCCGTATCCGTTGGAGAAGCGCGGCATGGACGGGCTGAGGGCCAATCCTTGACTGAGATCCCGATCGTTGCGCGCGAAGATCAAAGGACCCGGAATATGACCGGCGTCCCGCAACGCCGCTTCAATCGAAGGCCGGAAAACATCGTCAAGCCAGGCGCCAATACGCGGCGACCAGGCCGGGACACCGCGCTCGCCGTTGAATCCAAAGGTAATGTCATACTGATAATCGATCCCGTCGGTGACGTGCAGATCGAGGTAAAGGGTCGGCGACCATTTTCGGATCAAGGCGAGCATCGCCTGCATCTCTGGCGAATCCGCTTTCATGTAATCGCGGTTCAGATTCAAATTTTGCGCAGTTGTCCGCCAGCCCTGGTGGATCGGGCCGCGTTGATTGGGCCGATTCCACTCGGAAGAGCGTTCGTGGCCATCCGCGTTGAAAATGGGGACGAAGAGGAAATTCGCTCCGTCGAGCAATGCGCCTTTGCCGCGGAATGCGATGTCTCGCAGCAACATCAAACCGGCGTCTTTGCCGTCAATCTCTCCCGAGTGAATTCCGGCTTGCGCGAGCAGGATGGGTTTTCCTCCCGTCCGCAGTCCTTCGGGCGTCAACTCGCTCGCTTTGGCGGCGAGAACTACGTAAAGAACGCGTCCTTGACCTGTCCGCCCAAACTCCTGAAGCGACAGTAACGGTGAAGCCGCGGCGAGTTTCTTCAGGTAGCCGATGGTCTCATCGTAACCGGGGCTATCAGTCAAACCGGTCTTTTCGGATGGCGTGATCCAGGAATCATCGGCCTTGGCGATGAGACGTTCACTCGCGCCATGCCACGGGAGAGCGGGTGGGAGAAAATCCTGCGGGTCGGCGGCTTGAGTGCGACAAATCGCAATACCAACCATACCAACAATGCCGAGCGCTACGATTGACCAAACTGTTTTCATCAATTTTCTTTG
>DASYTB010000549.1:0-6303 GCA_036002705.1 Verrucomicrobiia bacterium | reverse complement strand
GACCTCATTGCCGACAAATACGCCGGAGTTGCCGCCCGCGGGCTTCTCGCCCTCTTAGGTCAGACGCCGGCGCCTTCAGGTCAACTCGCTCGATTGGCCGTCAAAACTCCGGACAAGGTTACCTTTGTGGAGTTGGACCAGATCCAGGCCATCGAGGCCGCCGGAAAATACGCTGTCGTGCATGTCGGCAAGGAGAACCATGTCCTGCGCGAGACCATGAGTTCGTTGGAATCCCATCTCCCCCCGCAACGATTCCTGCGCATCAGCCGCTCCGTCATCGTCAACATTGATCAAATCCAGGAGCTTCAACCAATGTTTAAGGGCGAGAACCTGGTCGTGCTGAAGAACGGAAAGAGATATCCCACCACGCGTCCGATTCGCGAAATCCAGCAAAAACTGGAATTCCGGTAGAGCCCGAAATAGCGACATTCATTAAGAATGATAAAACAACATCGTGAATGGCGCTATATCCGTGGGCGGAACGCAGGCCGCAATGACCGGTGATCATTCGATTGGATGGCAATCCTGCCAGTCGGTCACAATTCCTCGTTTCCGTTCGAAAAAGAACAACCACATTAATGAGTGTAATCATATTTCCATTGACGCTTTTTTATGAGTGCACTCATCATTTTAAGAAATGAAGCCGGGAAGACGCGTCCAGAAAAAGGAGAAGACGAAACAGGCGATTTTAAAGGCGGCCTTGGAGCTGTTCCCCGCGAAGGGCTTTTATGCCACGACCACGAAAGCCATTTCCAAAAAAGCGCATATCGCGGAAGGGACGTTGTTCAATTATTTCGAAACGAAAGAGGATCTGGCGCTGTATTTCCTCGAGGAGGAGCTGTCCGGAGTCATGGAATGGCACCTGGCAAATCGTCGGCTAGAAAATGCGGATATTGCAGAAAACCTTTTTGCGATTATTCAGCATTTGCTGGAGCGGTTGGAGCCTTACGAGGAGTTTATCGGAGCAGTGTATATGCGGGCCCTCAGCCCCACTTCGAAGCTCAGCCCGTTCAGTTTTGAATCGCAGGATCGACACTTGCGGTATTTGCGGTTCATTCGAGAAATTCTTTTGGAGGCGGAAGCGGACGGGGAGATTCCGCCCGTCGGGGATTTTGGCGCGTACGCTGTCGGGCTGTTTCAATTGGCGATTTTAACGCACTGGCTGCAGGACAAGTCACGCGGCAAAGAACAAACCCTCGCGCTGCTGGACCGGTGTTTAAAGATGGCGACGCATTTTCTACGCAATGGAGGGTGGAACTGGTGAAAACTTCGCAGAAAAGCGGAGCGTTGCGACGCGGGCTTCGAATCGGGAAACTCGGCTTTGGCCTGGTGGGAAGTTATCTCGGTTATCAGGCGCAGAATCTTCTGTTGAGCGAGTCAGGAAAGGCGCAGCGACGGGCGCGCTTTCAAAAAAAGGCATCGCAGCAGGTTAGCGCCGAACTGGGGGCGCTCAAGGGAGCGGCGATGAAGGTGGGGCAGCTTCTGAGCATGCAAAGCGGCGTTTTTCCGGAAGAAACGTTGCGCGAATTGGCCGCCCTGCAAATGCACGCGCCCGGGATGCACCCAACCCTGGCGCGCGCGCAGTTCAAAGCGGCCATGGGCAAATTTCCCGAGGACGTTTTTCGCGAGTTCGATCCCCAGCCATTCGCGGCCGCCTCGCTGGGCCAGGTGCATCGCGCGATCACGCGCAAGGGCGAAAAAGTGGCGGTAAAAATTCAATATCCCGCGATTCGATCGGCGATCGAAAACGATTTCAAAGTCGTGCGCTCGGCGACGTTTGCCCCGCAACTCACCGGGCACTTGCCCACCGCCGCGATCGACGAGGTGCAACGCGGCATCATGGAGGAAACCGACTATGTGAATGAGGCAAAAAACTTGAATTACTTTCGGGAGCAATTGAAGAACATTGAGTGGGTCACCGTTCCACGAGTTTACGAAGAGTTCAGTTCCGATCGAACGCTGACGATGTCATTTGTCGAAGGCCGAAGCCTGGGCAGTTTTCTGGAGACAAAACCTTCGCAGCAGGTGCGCGATTTAGTGGGAGCGCGGCTGATGGAATTGTTTGAGATTCAGGCTGTCCATCTCAAAACGTTGCATGTCGATCCGCATCCGGGAAATTTCTTATTCCAACCGGATGGCAGCATTGGAATGATTGATTTCGGCTGCGTTAAGCGATTCACATTGGATTGGAGCGAATTGCGACGGTTTTACGATGAGTGGGGCTGGCGCGAAAACGAAGCAGCCGAGCGGCGCTTCCTGAAAATCATTTGCGGGCCAAAAGCGCCCTATGAAAAGGCGCGGAAGATTTTGCCCGATTTCGAAGAGTGGCTGGAGTTGATTCATCCGCGCGGCTCGGGAGACCTTTTCTTCGGCAGGAAGAGGGAACCGGGGTTGGAAAAGAAGATACAGGCCGCACGGAACCGATGTGCGCGAAGGATATTTCAAAATAAATGGATCAACCCGGAATATGCTTTTTTGAGTCGTGCGGATGTGGGCCTTTATTTTTTGCTCGAACAACTAGGAGCAGTCGTAAACATCAGCGAAATAGCGAGACGAGTCGAAGCAGGGCAAAAGACTTCCAAAGCAATCGCTTCCTGAGCGTGTGCCAGGGGGAGGAATTCAAAGCGCGCATCGCTCGATTATTCAATGGATGCCTGGCCGTTTATCATCCATCCCGCACATGAACGTAAAATATCTCGCGTTTTTAGTCCAACGGGCAGATTGCTCTGCCGGCCCGATAAACAAATGTTTGTCCTTTATGGCGCTCGAAAAAAAACAATCACATAAGTGTTCGCTCATGGCGGCGTTGTTGTCCGGCCTCATATGGATTGCCTTTTTGCCGGTTTGGCTGGTGGTCATAATCCTTTACGAGGCCCACGTTATTTTATCGAGTCGAAAGCTGGGGGTTTCGAGGACGGCATTGTGGCCAATGTCTACACGCTGGCTGCAACATAAACTCGGGGTAAGACGGGATGAGGCCTGCGCAAAATTGATCAAGGTCCTGCCGAACCATTCCTACATCGGGATGTGTGCAGCGGCGTTTCCTGTATTGCTGAGACGTCGTTTAACCGGGTTCGTTCCGAAGATGCTTCGCTATCCCTATGAAGGAATTCCACCGATTGGGCATATGAACGGCGTCCGGGCGACTTTTGTTGACGCAGCGATTGAACGTTACCTGCCGGGAGTCGATCAATTTGTCGAGCTCGGGGTGGGTTATGATACGAGAACTGTGCAACTACAACATGACCGCCGGATTCGTTGTTTCGAGGTTGACTTACCGAAAACCCTGCAAATGAAGCGCGAGCTATTGGATCAATGCGGAGTAGATACCAGCGGGGTCAAATTCGTCCCCGCGAATTTTTTGACCGACCATTGGCTGGATAATCTGGCCCAGGCCGGTTTTGATCCGCGAAAGCCCACGTTCTTTCTTTGGGAGGGTGTTAAGTATTACCTGAGTCGCGAGGCGATGGAGGAAACCTTTCGGACCATTGCCACGATGGCGACTGGCAGCGTGGTGGTGTTCGATTATGCCACCGATGCGAACCTCAAAGCATATCGTAAACCCCTTTGCCACCTTGACAAAGCCATCCTGAAAACCGTGCGTGAACCTCAGACATTCTGGATTTCAAGCGAGCCGCCCGTGAAGAAAAACCTGGCCGCACTGATGGATGGCTACGGTTTATCTTTGCGCGAACATCTGAACTACGGCCGCGAAACCAAGCGCAAACCCTTGCGCGGCGGCCTCGCTGCGGCGGTAGTAAGTAACCTCAAAAGGATGTAATTGATGGCTCAACCAATTTTTGAGGTCGCAATTAGTGAACTAAAAGCGTTTCGAGTTCATGAAGATTTCCGATGAAAAACCGCAGCCGGGTCCCGGCAGCATAGTTCCAGGAACCTCGGATCCAGAATGTCTCGAATCATGGGCGCACTCTCGCGATGCGGATAGCTTGCGGACGTTGGCCGAACGCTATCTGGTGTTCGTTCATTCCTCGGCGCTTCGGCGGACGGGCGAGGCGACCCAGGCCGCAGGAGTCACGCACGCGGTTTTCCTTGTTCTGGCCCGCCGCGCGCGCAGACTAGGGAAGAACACCGTGCTCGCGAGTTGGCTCTTCCACGTCACGGGCGTCGCCTGCCGGAAGCTCAGGCAAAAGCGCATTGGCGGACTCGGGCGGCTCCGGCGGTGGATTTCCCGCAAGCCGTGCCCGGCGTTGCCGCCGGACGCGACGCTGTGGACGCGCCTCGCGCCCCAAATGGACCGCGCGCTGGAACGATTGGGAACGACGCAGCGGAACGCGGTGCTGCTGTGCGCATTTCTGAATCACGATTTTGCTTCCGCGGCCAAAGTTCTCCGCACGAGTGAGCGGCGCGTTGAGAAGCGCGTCGGGCGCGGGATGAAGAAACTGGCGAGCCGACTGGGGAAACGCCATGCGCCGGTGGATCCCGATGTGTTGGCTGCGGCGTTTGCGACTGAAGGTTGCGCCGGCACGGTTCCTAAAGGCCCGTCCTCCGACATTTTGCGGGAGATGGAAACGAGCCGGGGCCAACGACCGTCTCACAAGCTGGCGCGTCGCACGTTAAAAACCCTGGCGCGGTTGCGTTGGCGGCGGCGATTGGTGATCGCCTATCTGGCCATCAACCTGTTGATCGCCATTCTGGGTGGAATCGTCGTGTATATCGATTCACACTCCGGGTATAGTCGGCTGCGTTCGGAGTTCACCCTCTGGTCGGTGCGCTTTTGGGGCTGGTGGCAATTGACGGAGACGGCGCGGCCCTGGCCAACCAGTGCAGCTACGCCACGGTTGGACGCCGGCAGGGTTCGCAACGCACAAGGTCTCTACGGCACGACGAACATCTGGCTCGCCCATCTCAGCTTCACGCGCGAGCAGTGGAAGGCGCTTGAGCTGAAGCGCATCGGCCAGATGCCCAATTTTGATCGCCCCGAAGGCCTGGTGTTTTTGCGCAATCCCAAGGCGCGGCGTAGCGGCATCGTGGGGGTGCTCGGTTTTGAATTCGACTGGACCCACGCGAACTTTGAGCTCGGCGGCGTCTCCTTTACCAACGTTGCGGCGCGGGTCAAAGGCAACGTACGTTCGTTGTATGAGCCGACTCGCGCCTACAAGGTGGACCTGAACAAGTTCGCCCCAGGACAGAAACTCGGTGGCCTTAATGAACTGACTTTTAACAGTCTCCCCTGGGATTATTCCAGCCTCGGCGAGGCCCTGGCCTATGAATTCTTTCGCGAGGCTGGCGTGCCCGCGCCGCGCACGGCTTACGCGTGGCTCTCCGCCAGTGTGACCACACAGTGGGAGCAAAAGCCGCTGGGGCTCTACCTCATGGTGGAACCGGTGGACAAGCAATTCGCGGCGGAGCGATTCGGCTCCAAAGCCACGCCCATATTCAAGCCGGTTACCTACAATCTTTTCGAACATCTCGGCGACGCGTGGTCTGCTTACGCTCCGATCTACGATCTGAAAACAAAGGCGACGCTGGAACAACAACGGCGCGTGATTGATTTTGCGCGGCTCGTTTCGTCGGCGACTGATGCGGAATTCGCCGCGCGGGCCGGAGATTTTCTGGATTTGGACGAGTTTGCGCGGTTCCTCGCCGCCGAAGTGTTGCTGCCGAGCTACGACGGCATTCTGGCCGACGGCCAAAACGTCTACATGTATCTCGATCCCCGCTCGAACAAGTTCGGGTTAATCCCCTGGGACCTCGACAGCGCGTGGGGCATGTTCTGGATCGCCTCAAAGGCAGAACAGGAACGAGCGAGCATCTGGCATCCGTGGATTGGGGAAAACCGGTTCATTGAGCGCGTCATGGCCGTCGAGGAATTCCGGCGCATCTATCGCTCCCACCTTGAAGATTTTGTCGCGCGTCTCTATGTGCCGGAGCGGTTGCGCCGGCGCATCGATGAGATTGCCGGAGTCATTCGCGATCCTATCGCTGCTCAATCCGCGTTTCGCCTGGACAAGTTCGACCAGGCGGTAGGCTTGAAACCGGTCCATTCTTCGCCCGGAGAGAGGCCCTACGGCTTCAACCGTCCGGCCTATGAAATCAAGCGCTTCATCGACAAACGCGCCGAATCCGTGCGCCGCCAACTGGATGGAAAGTCCAGGGGGATGATTTTGAAATATCCCGAGAGAAAGTAATGAGTGCTCGAACTATCCGTTGGTTGGTCGCAGCATCTGTCGTCGCGCTAATTCTCGGCGCGATGCTCTCGCGCAAGATCGACTCAGGCGTCCGCGTTGAAAAAATAATGCTGACGACAAACACGCCCGCGCTGCGAATTTTCCCCGCGACGCC
>DASYTB010000548.1:0-3052 GCA_036002705.1 Verrucomicrobiia bacterium | reverse complement strand
GGCGCTGCGCTTTCCGATTCAGGATGTTTACCGCTTTGATGAACGCCGTATTCTCGCCGGGCGAATTGAATCCGGCACAATCAAAGTGGGAGATCGCCTGATCTTCTCTCCCGGCAATAAAACGAGCACTGTCCGGACCATCGAGCGCTGGAATGCTCCGTCACATGAATCCGCCTCCGCCGGCGAATCCATTGGCGTGACCCTCAGTGAGCAAATTTTCGTCGAACGCGGCGCAATCGCGTCACTCGAAAAAGATGCACCTTACGAACTCCCCCGCTTTAAAGCGCGCTTGTTTTGGCTTGGCCGCGCTCCCTTCCGCAAAGGCAAGCTCTATAAATTGAAACTCGCGACCCAGGAAGTTGATTGCGAAATCGATTCCATCGAGCGTGTGATCGATTCTTCAACCCTTGAGACTGTCTCCCGCAAGGAAAAGGAAATCTTTGTCGGTCGAAATGAAGTGGCTGAGCTGACGATAAAAACCCGCCGCCCCGTCTCTTTTGATGCTCATTCCGAAATTGTCGCGACTGGCCGATTCGTCATAGTGGACGGTTTCGAAGTCGCTGGCGGAGGTATTGTCGCGGCGGATTCGTATCCCAAACGAACGCCGGACTCCTTCCAAAAGAGCGATAATATTTTCTGGAGCCACGGCAAAGTCACTCCCGCCCAGCGCGCCCGCCGCAATGGACATCCCGGCCTGGTCGTTTGGCTCACGGGACTCTCCGGCGCGGGCAAATCAACAATCGCCACAGAATTGGAGCGCGAACTCTTCAACCTCGGCAAACAAGCCTATGTTCTCGATGGCGATAACGTCCGCCACGGCCTTTGTTCTGATCTGGCTTTCTCGCCACAGGACCGCCGCGAAAACATCCGCCGTGTCGGAGAAGTCGCGAAATTGTTTGCCGAGGCTGGCATGATTTGCATCACGGCATTTATCTCGCCGTATCGGTCTGACCGCGAATTCGTCCGCAATATGGCTCTGGATGGCCAATTCATCGAGGTCTATGTCAATGCGCCGCTCGATATTTGCGAGCAGCGCGACCCGAAAGGTCTCTACGCCAAAGCCCGCGCCAATGAAGTCAAAGAGTTTACCGGCATCTCCGCTCCCTATGAACCACCCGCTTCTCCGGAACTGGAACTCAGGACGGATCAACTCAGCGTCAGCGAAGCCGTGACTAGAATACTTGATTATCTCCACGTTCACGCTGAGGAAACAGAGATCTCGATCTAATCACGACAGAACGTGACGCCGCAGCGCGGCAAAACGCGGCCACATCCTTTGGCAAGCCAATCCGAGGACAACCCCGAAGATCAGGTGGGCCGAAAGTGTGACCCACACAAAAGTGCTCGTGAGGGGAATACCGAAAGCTTTTGTGTAAGGAGTCGCAAGCATCCCAATCTCGAACCCGACCGCCATGACAATCGCCCAGGGCCAGTTCCGCGTGGTCGGTCTGCGGATCAAAGCCATGTACATGATCCCAAAAGTCAGCCCGTTGCTGAAATGGTAAGCCCAGCCGAGCAATTGTGCCGACAACGAGTAGGCGGGCTGGGGGTAAGCCTGGCCAAGAATCATCGCGCCAAAAGCGGGGAAGACGCGAAAAAGATTCAGCGGAGGCACAACGTGATCGAGTCCCCACGCGCGCGAAAAGACAAACGGCAGACGGAAAAGATCGTAAGAAATGGCGGCCAATATTCCCGCCACGGCGCCGAGCAGAACGGCCGGCGCGAGGTGCCTTTCCTTTTGAAAATCAAGCGCCGACCAGATCGTCAGGATCAACAGCGCAGGCGCGAAAATTGCGAGCGTGAACAACCGCATCGGGCAGAAGCCGTAGAATTCGCTCAGAAGACAGGCGATCGAGGTGGCGGCGAGCAGAAACACGCCAGAACGCTCAAAGATCCCCCATTCCGCTTCTGTCGGAATCGATTGCAAATTCCGGATATTCAGTAACTAAATGGACACCGAAGGAGCAAAGTTGTCACTGGAATTCTGCGAATTCACGAATTCACTGGCAAGGCCTCAGTCATTAGTGGTCGGAGCGAGGCACCGCCGAGCCAGTCATTCCTCCTGCCTAATGTTTTAATCGGCAGGAGACTTCTACAATCGGAATGGTGATTGTGCCAAGAAACCAAAAGGCATTCGGTGGAGCCTCGCTTCACCGAGCGTCAGCGATTGCGATTCACGAGATTCGTCCGCCGTGAATCAGGCCTTATTCCGCGATCGGTTCGCGCTTTTTGCCCAGCCACGCAGACTCTCCGGAGCGGGCGCCGTCTTTTTCGGCCGGCGAACGGACCGCTTGATCTGTGTGAGTATTCCGCGCCGTTCTGATTCGGGTTCGACGAGTTGATCGGCTTTCATGCACTAATATCGTTGCGTGTTTCTTTTACGCGACTCGGTTGCGAAGGTCAGAAAGGCCCTGACTCGGAAGCCAAAGCAGGAATTGGGGATTGCTCTCGCGCCAAACATTTATTCAGTCCCAACAAAAACAAAACGGTTTGAGTCTGGCTGGCCCGATTGGCTAGTCGTCGTTCACGGTACCGAATTATTCGTCCAGACAACCGGTGTGCCTGCGCCCAAGCGCAGGATGCATCCGGAGCCAGGCTTGAATACCTGTTCTGCGTCCATGACGGTGCTGCCCGCGCCAACTTTGTGCCAGGCGCCGTTCCAGTAATAATACGTGGCTGAGGCAGATTTGTTCTGCTCGGCCACGGTATTGTCGAAAACCAACAGTTCATCAAGGCGCGTGCCAGCGGAAGCGCTTGGCTGGAATGCACCGCTCTCCACGAGTCCTGACTCGCCCAGCGAAACCGCCCCAAGGCGCGGAAGCGCCACGAAATTATCCTGTCCGCCGGAGCCCTGGCGGTGCAGCGGCATTTTCCACTTGCCCGGAACGAGGCTGCCACAGGTGTTCAGAGTGGTTGAAGCGGTGCTGTTCTGCCGGACCCAAAGGAACATGTCCGCTAAAACAACATCGTCGTTTTTTACCGCACTCCCCTGCCCTGCCTGCCGCCAGGAACCATTGAAAAAATAGTAGGTCCGCGACGCGCTCAGATTGAC
>DASYTB010000547.1:0-15419 GCA_036002705.1 Verrucomicrobiia bacterium | reverse complement strand
GAAACGCGCAGGTGAGTTCAATTATGGATCCGTTCGGGCTCGGCGAAAACGGGGGAAATGAGCGAGACCGGCTTCAGCGGATTTCGAATTTGCAGCTCACTGCTTCGGGCAGAGGACGGGGCTCGGGATTTTCGGCAAGATCGATTTCGAAGGGCCGGCCGATGTTGTTGCCGGCGAGGTCTTCAATCGTGGATCGGATGTTGAGCTGATAGGAACCGGCGGCCCAATTCTCGGCTGGTGTGAGGCTCCACCGGGTTTCGTGCTCGGTCAGGCTGCTTTCTCCGTCGATGTTTTTCTCTCCGGAACGGGTGATTGTGATCATGCGCAGAGCAAGCGCGTGATCCATCGGTTTGGAAAAGATGACTTGCAGCGGACGGCGCGTTCCGGCGGGAGGAGCTTCGATCCGCCAGGTTTTCGGATCGGGTGCTTCGCGGTCGGGCGGAGTAACGCGGAACTGCTTTTCGAAACTCGATTTCAAAGGGGTACCGGTGGCATCACACCAGTTTGAATCGATCACGAGAGTGTAACTTTGGTTAGGAAGCAGGGCCGGGCCAACTTCTTCGAGTGGGCGCACACCGCGTTTAATTCTGCCTGGGTCGAGAAAAAGCGTGAGGCGGGTCATGTCCGGGCTCCAGAGTTCTTCGTCGATTTCGAGAAATGGAAGTTCGACCTGACGACCTGTTTCGTTCAGAAGGTGAATGTAAGCATAAATGTGGCCCCGGCTCATCGGCGCGGAAAAGTGGAGATAAAACTTGAGAAGGTTCT
Source organism: Verrucomicrobiia bacterium (assembly GCA_036002705.1). GTDB lineage: Bacteria > Verrucomicrobiota > Verrucomicrobiia > Limisphaerales > SXQI01 > DASVNK01. Next base: position 14,654 of record DASYTB010000547.1, on the reverse strand, counting down.
GGGGGAGAATGTCCGCGGTCGGATACACTTGCGTAACGAATGTGGTGGGCTCTTTGGGCGTTGCGGGGAGAGTGAAGATGCTGGTTAGAGGCAGGATAATATTCGCGGTTCCAGACGGGGCGGGCCTGAAATTGGCGCGATAGCGAATTCCCGGTTCAAAAGGAAAAACCGGTCGAAAAATTACTGAGGTATCTCTCAGCTTATAATCGCCAGCCAAGGGGTAAGTCGCTACGTGACCACTAATATTTTCTTGATCGACCGTGACGTCGAAGAGGCGATGCCAATCGTCGAGGGTGAGCTTTTGATTTTTGAGATTGGGGAGGGTAGCGAAGCTGTCGGAATCGAGTTTCAGTTCGACAGATTGTTCAGAGGAATTGGTGTGCCAGAGGATTGATGCTTTCGCTGCTCGGGCGGTCAGAAGCGGATTCGCGAGAGCGCAGAGCGCCAGGCACAGCGCTGATGCGCTCTTCGCGAAGATGAGCATGTTGAGACGGAGATTAAGAGTAAGAGTAGGATTAAGAGGGAATTACGGAAGCGGAAGAGCTTCGAGGTTCAAGGAACCTCCTTCAGCATGGCGCAGCACTAGGGCATGTCCTTCGTCAAAGCGGTCCAGTTGGTCCACGCCTGTCCAGCTCTCAATTGTCTCGTAAGGCAGCCCCTTTTTGCCGTTCACTGGGGATTCGATCTTCTCGGTGTTTTCGATGGTGTCGGTGCTGATCTTCATCACGCCGCGGCTGCTGTTGGCCATGAGCAGATAATCCTTTCCGCCTTTTTGATAAACGATCATGTCGAGCGGGCGATTGCGATTGCCTAATTCAGCGATGGTCTTGCCCATGATCTTTGCGCCTGGCGTGATTTCTTTAACGGGAAATTCGACCAGCGGAGTGCAGGTGTAAGCGGCAATTAATTCTGGCTCATTACCCACCTTGAACGGCACAAAAGTGCGAATGGGGGAGCGCGTTTCAAACCGGCCATGCGAACCGTGATAGATTTCGACGCTGGTCCCTTTTCCGACCGTCCTGAACGGAAACGGAATGGCGCGGAAGCTGGAAGAGAATTCTTCGTTGGAAAGACCCGCGACGAGCAGGCGATCCTCGAAAAAGGCGATATCGGTAATCGATTCCTGGCGGGGATTGCTCTGGCGGTTTGGCTGCCCGACCACGCCGTCAACCGGCGCGTCCGGCAATTCCGCGCGGGAGTAGCGCGCCTTCACGAGCGAAACCATTTCGAGCTGGGCATCGGATTTGACGCGCACCAAAACCGGCTTGGCGTCCGGCCCGCGCCCGCGCGAGACGGCCAGATAAACATTGTGCGAGAGCGGGTTTACGACCATGTCGTTGATCAGAATCTGATCTGGCGCGGTGCCAAGCAACGCCGCGACTTTTTTGTCGATTCCTTCGACTTTCAAGTCTGTGCCTGGGCCCATTCTGGTATCCGCGGTGTCCAGAGCCACGATGGCGGCGGCTTTGGTATCCGCGATAAAGAGAATGCCATTAGGCCCGAAAGTAATCGGTCCCGCTGACTGCAGGGCGACATCGCCCTCCTTGAAACCAGCGTCCACGCTAGCGCGAATTTGGGTGGCCAAGAGCACGGCAGAAAGAAAAGCAGCAAATCGGACAATCAATTTCATGATTTCTCCTCGGTTAACTTTGGAATTAAGACGTGTAATAGAATGGCCGGTTACGAAAAGCGAGGAGAATTTGTGATCATGCCGAGGAATTATCGAAGAATCAGTCGCTGTGATGACGAAGCCGCTGCGTTTCACCTCCGAGAAAATACGCAACATAACCGTTTGCTCTTTTGCCAACGGCGGTGTAGAAGGAGACTCAGCAGCCCATGGCCTTCACGCCCGTTCAAAAGGAGCTAGGGAAAATTGCGGCGGATTATCGTCGCTATAAAATACTCGTTGGCTTGGCGGGTTGCTGGGCAGTGGCTTCGCTCGCCGGTCTTATCCTGCTTCTCCTTTTCAAGGCTTTTGGCTTCGTCATTCCCTTTTCTGTCCAGGCGCTTCTCGGTTTCACTCTCGTTTCGGCGGCTGTCGTTTTTTGGCGCAATAGCCGAGTGGAAATCGCCCTGCGTCATATTGCGCGACAGGTTGAGCGGGATGAACCGAAGCTGAACTCTCTTTTGCACGCGGCTCTCGAGCAGCAGCCGGATCCGAAAACCGGCGCGCTCAATTTCCTGCAACTGCGCGTCATTGAGGAGGCCGTAGAAGCGAATCGAAAGTCGCCGTGGAACCAAAAATTCGTTCAGCGTGTTTTTTGGGCCCAGTGCGCTCAACTGGTTCTGCTTTGCATCGCGTCACTGATTTTCCTGGCTACCGCCGTGATGGTGCCGGTTCCCCGGACGCTCGCCTGGTCCGCTGGTTCCGGTGTGGAGATTCAGCCCGGCAACACTTCGGTTGAAAAGGGGCGGTCCGTCGCCATTTCCGCGAAATTCGGCGGCAAAGCACCGGGCGAGGTCATTCTCGCTTACGAAACGCCATCCGGCGGCGAGAAGAAAATCCCCATGGCGCGCAGCCTGAGTGATCCGCTTTTTGGCATCACTCTGCCCGAAGTGCAGGAGAAAACCACTTATCGCATCGAGTACAAGGGTGCGCGCTCCACTCCGTTCGCGCTCGATGTTTTTGAATATCCCGAGCTGAAGCGCGCGGATGCCGAGCTGAAGTACCCGAGCTATACGGGTTTCACGCCAGCGAAAATCGAGGATACCAAACGTCTCAGCGCGGTCGAAGGAACGAAGGTGCACTATACCTTCTTCCTGAACAAAGGAGTGAAGAGCGCCCGTTTGATCGGCACGAACAAAACAGAGATCGTTCTGACGAACGAGGCGAAAAACGCGGTTTCTTACACGACTGATTTTGCCCTGGCAAAGTCCGGCAATTACAAGCTGGAACTGATCGACGAGGCCGGACGGACAAATAAGACTCCGGATAATTTTGTTTTCGTCGCGCTTGAGAATCAACGTCCCAGGTTGAAGTTGCAAGCGCCTCGAGGCGACCAGCGCGTCTCCGCGTTGGAGGAAGTGAAATTCGAAGGGCAGGCCGAGGATGATTTCGGCCTGACCGGGTATGGTCTGGCTTACAAGATGGCTGGAAAGAAAACGGAATTCATCGATTTATCTTCGATGAAGCCCGCCGGGGCCGCCGAAACGGCGCTGAGCAAACCGCATGAATCGCGTAACGTCTCATGGCTCCTGCCACTCGAAAAGCTTTCCGCCGAACCGGGCGAACTGGTCAGCTACTATCTCTGGGCGGATGATTTAGGACCTGACGGAAAATCGCGCCGGACGGAGAGCGATATGTTTTTCGCGGAGGTGCGTCCGTTCGAAGAAATTTTCCGCGAGAGCAGCGGCGCGGAGTCCAATTCACAGCAGCAGCAGCAAGGCCAGCAGCAAAATCCGGCGACCAGGCTGCTGGAGTTGCAAAAGCAGGTCGTGAGTGCCACGTGGAATCTGCAGCGGCGCGAGACCGAACCAACCCCAGGCAGCTCTTTCAAAAAGGATACCGAGGTTGTTCATGATTCTCAGCAGAACGCCTGGCAACAGGCGCAGGAGCTGAAAGAGAAGCTGCGCGACGAAAAATCGCACGCCATCCTCGGCACGGCAATCAAGGAGATGGATGCGGCCGCGAAGAGTCTTGCTGACGCCGCGAGCAAAAATTCGGTGCAGATTCTCCCGAATGCTCTCGAATCGGAGCAGAATGCGTATCAGGCATTGTTAAAACTTCAGGCACGTGAATACCAGGTTTCGCGCAGCCGCAATCAAAAGGGCAGTGGCCAGAGTGGCGCGCAACAGCGCGCTCAACGCCAATTGGACCAACTTGAGCTGAAGAATGAGGAAAATCGCTACGAGACGGAAAGCGAGGCCAAGCCGTTGCAGACTCCCGAACAGCGCGAGTCCCTCCAGGTCCTCAACCGCTTGCAGGAACTCGCTCGCCGCCAGCAGGACATGAGCGAGCGATTGAAGGAATTGCAGAGTGCGATTAACGAAGCGAAAACGCCCGACGAACGGCAGAAGCTGGAGCGCATGCTCAAGCGGCTCCAGGAAGAACAACAGCAGATTGTCCAGGATATGGACGAAGTTCGGCAGCGGATGGCTCAGCCGGAAAACCAATCCCGGATGGCCGATGCGCAGCAAAAGCTGGATCAAACGCGCCAGCAATCGCGCGATGCGGCGCAGCAGCTTGATAAGGGCAACCTCAGCCAGGCGCTCAGCTCTTCATCGCGCGCGAGCCGCGATTTGCAACAATTGAGCGATCAATTCCGCAAATCCACCTCAAGCCAGTTCTCCGAAGAGATGCGCCAGATGCGCCAACAGGCGCGCGAACTGGAAAAGAAGGAAAACGAGCTGGCCCAGAAGTTCGACGAAATGAACGACACTCGCGAGCAGCGCACGTTGAGCAGCACGGGACCAAAGCAGGAAATCGCCGACGCCATCGCCCAGCAGCGCGCCGCGCTGACCAACATTTTGCAGAATATGCGCCAGATCAGTGAGCACGCGGAAGCAGCCGAGCCATTGCTTTCTCGCCAGCTTTACGACACTTACCGCCACACGAGCCAGCAGGATCCTGACAAGCAGCTCGAAACGGCCTCTCGTCTGCTCGATCGGAATAATCCCTCCTTCGCCCGCGAAGCCGAAAAGAAAGCAGACGAAACAATCAAGACCATGAAAGAGGGCATCGAGCGCGCCGCTTCGAGTGTTCTTGGTGATGAAGCCGAATCGCTACGCTACGCCGAAAAGGAACTGAAAGATCTCTCAGAACGGGTTCAGCGCGAGATGATGCGCGCCAGCGGAATGAGTTCAACCAATCTCGGCACGAACGGGATCGGCCAGCTTGCCAGCCGGATGTTTGGAACCAACGGCCTGCCGTCTGATCTGATGCAAGGTATGATGACGAACGGCGCGTTGCAGCAAGCTCTTTCACACCTCGGCCAAACCAACTCGTTGTCAACCCTGCTAAGCCAAGCGATGACCAATCGCGCTCTGCAGCAGCAACTCGCCCGGGCCGCGCAAGGTTTGCAGAATGGAAATCGCTCGCCTCAACCTGGACAGCAAGGACAACGAGGCCAGAACGGCGAGGACGGAAATCAGCAACTCGCGTCCGCGCAAGCAGGCAACGAACAGGGCAATTCCAGCCAGCAGCAAAACGGCCAACAAAATGGCCAACAAGGCGGTCAACGACAGGGCCGAGGTCAGCGAGGAAACCAACAACAAGGCGCGCCAGCCCAAAACGGACAGAGCGGGCAAGGTCAGAATGGCCAGCAGCAGAACGCTCAAGGACAACAGGGACAACAGGGACAAGGCGAAGGCCAGGGCCAGAGCGGCCAGCAAACGGCACAAGCGGGTGGCCAACGCGGAGGTGGGCCGCAGGCAAATTTCTTTGATAACTGGGGTGGGGCGAACAACGGCGGCGGACGAGGCGGCGATTACCGCGGCCCTCTAACCGGCGGCGATTACACTCGCTGGTCGGATCGGCTCCGCGACGTGGAGGAAATTCTGCAAGACCCTCAACTCAGAACCGGCGTGGCCCAGGTTCGGGAAAAAGCGCGAGAGATGCGTTTCGAGTTCACCAAACATGGTGAAAACCCCAAATGGGACCTGGTGGATCTTCAGGTCGTGACCCCGCTTCATGAGTTGCATAACCGTGTTGCCGAAGAACTGGCGAAGCTTGGTTCAAAGGAAGCCGTTGTTCCGGTCGATCGGGACCCTGTTCCGCAGAAGTATTCCGATTTGGTGAGCCATTACTACGAACGTCTCGGCAAGGAATAGTTCGTTCAAAGGATCGAACGCAATCCGCGAATTCGCCGGGCCAAATCGCCCGCAAGGAAACTTCCAATGAGGCCAGCGAACGTCAGCAACAGCATTTTTTCAAAAACTCCTCCCGGCGGCGGCCGCAGGCAGAAGGTAAGCGCCACCAGGATTGGCGCGTGCAACACGTAAACCGCGAAGGAACGGTCGCTCAGCCATTGTGAAAACCGAGTTCGCTCGCTGAACCATCGCCGAAACCAACCGAGCATTCCCACACCTAACGCAGCGGCCGTGGTTTGCTCCCAAAACGCCAGACCGAACGCTTGCGGATGCAATCCGCCAGCATAGGGATTCGCTCCTTGTTCAGGAAACGGTCCGCCCAATTTAAGAACAATCAACAGGAGAACGGGCCCCAGAAGTACGCCCAACAGCCCGAGAGTTCGCGTCTTCTGTGCAACGGCCAGTTCCTCCAGCCAGCCCTGCCTTGCCGCGGCACTTCCGAAAATAAAGGCGAGAATGTACTGGGGAAAAAAGCACAGTTGAAAGTTCATTACACTCGTGCCGATGGGCTGGACAATTCGCACGAGGAAAGTTGCAATCGCAAGAATTAAAGCAAAGGCGGCAGCTCGAACATTGCTGGAGCGGAGCGTTCGGCGCTGCTTTTCGGCGGGCGGAGCTTTTTCACGGCGGCAAAGCAGACGCTGAAGAGGAAAAGCGCGAGCGTGAACCAGAGTGGTCCATTGCCACTGAGAAAGCGGCCCGCCGTGATGTAGCTGAAGTAACGCAGTGGTACGAGCACCGGCTCGCCGCGTCCCAGGATTCCGAAAACGATGAGCGGATGAATCACCAGCATGTAAAAGAGCGCGGGCAGGCAAAGCCGAATCGCGCGTTCACGAAGGAAGTCAGATGGGCCGCGCCGTTGGAGCGATTTCTGCGCAAACACTCCGGAAATAAAGAAGAGCAGCCCCATGAAAAACGCCTGGAGGTGGCCCTGCCAGAAGAGAAACGTCATCTTCACCGGCATCGGTGGCTCCGGTTCCTCGGTGATATACCAGCTTCCGACGTGACTGTAAGTCACGCAGGCATGCATGTTGACGACGAGGAGAATGATGAACGTGCGCAGATTATCGATCCATGTCAGTCTTGGCGCGCGGCTGCTAGCGCTCGGAGCGGCCTGCTCTGGCAATGGAAACGCGGTTTGCATGGGCGGTGTCATGACAGAATCAAAAACACCTCTGCCCGGCAAGAAAGATGCAAAAATTTGCGCTACAGCGGAACCGAGGCGATCCAGCAGAACGATCCGAATTTCGAGATGAAACGTGTTTGAATGTCAGCCGCTTTCGCCTCGTTTTCAATCAGCGCAAAAGTGGTTGAACCGCTGCCGCTCATGAGCGCGACGGTCGCGCCGCACTCGCGCAAGTGCTCTTGGAATATCGCGAGCAAAGGAAACTTTCGCAGGACCGGCGCTTCCAGCGAATTGTAGAAATCGGGCAAAGCGCGCTCCACGGATACCTGTAAGTCCTCCACGAATCGCTGTGCTCGCCCGGCTTGTCCATTCAAAGCCGCTGGAAAGGGGGCCAGATTGTTATACGCCCAGGCAGTCGAGATTCCGAAGCCCGGATGAATCAGGAGAATGTGAAAACCAGCCAGGCTTTGAAACGCTTCAACGGGCGTCACCTGCTCGCCCCGGCCAACCGCGATGGCCGGTTTATTTTGGAGGAAAAAGGGAACGTCCGACCCCAGCTCGCGTGCCAGGAGATCGAGTTCGACGAACGTGAGCGGCGCGCCAAATAATTGATTTAGTCCGAGCAGTGTTGTCGCCGCATTCGCGCTTCCTCCGCCTAATCCGGCCGCGAGGGGGATTCGTTTTGTCAGCCGAATTCGCGCGCCGTCACTGATTCTTGCTTTCGTGAGAAACGCCTCCGCCGCTCGATAGACCAGGTTCGCGGAACCGGTGGGCAGTTCTGGGTTGTCGCAATTCAATTCGATTCCGTCTCGGGCGCGTTCGAAGCTTAGCCGGTCGAAAAAAGGCACCGGTTGCATGACCGTTTCAAGCTCGTGAAAGCCGTCCGCGCGCTTGCCGAGGATGTTCAGGATGAAATTAACTTTGCAGGGGGAATTCAGCTCGACCTGCATAAAATAAAAAAGCGCCAACCAATGGTTGGCGCTCGCTGAAAATTGGGCGGATTAATAATCGTAAATACGAAAGCGGCTTCCGACAACGAAAGGCGCCACATCCCCGCCGCTGAAGCCGAGATACGCGTCCGGTCCGAACATCGGATCCGCGATCAAAGCGGGAGCGTAGCTATCCGGATAGACCGGGTTTGCCGGGAGGAAAATCGGATCGTAATTCGGGGTGGGAATCGGGAAGGTGAGGATTTCGAAAGCGCCTATCGCGGTGCGCGCGACGCTGCGGTCGAACCCGCGAATAAATCCCGTGGTGTAAGCCTGTTCGGGACTGCCATCCCAAAGGGCGGTTTGTTCCATGGATCGGCGGATTTCTCCAAGCCGGGCGAACTCCGTCACATTGTTAATTCCGCGCCCCAGTTTTTGTTCCGGTCCGGCACAACCGGCAGCCAATAAGAGGGCTGAGCCCACGACTGCTAAGCAAACGAACTTCCGCATACAATGATTTTCCAAAAGCCTAATCGCGACGCGAGAGTTGTAAAGCCAATTTAACGCTATGTCGCAGGAATGAATCGCTGAAAGAGCAGGGCACCGGCGAAAAGCAGCACGAAGATAAGTCCGACCCAGGACGTTCCCCCGGCCACGGCGAGCAGATCCACAAGCACGATTCCCGCGAGAAGACCAGAGACGCAACGTCCGATACTTTTTTCGGCCGGGACGAAAGCAAAGCGCAGGTTTCGAACAATCCAAAGGAGCAAAATCGCGCCCAGGGTGAGGCTTCTTTTTTTGTAATCGCCCTGGTTTACCAGGTAGGCGAGCAAAAGGGGAGGGGCCAGAAACCAACAGGGCCAGTAGCGGAGCGGGCCGCGGGTGCTCTCGCTTTTGGCCACGTAGCTGAGACCGATAATGTAGAAGGCGAGGGCGAAGGCGCTCCAGATGGCGAGTCCGGTGACGCCTTCATCGCCACTGGAGGCGGCCACAAGGAAAAGGAAGAAGCGGCAAAGGGCCATGAGGACAGGGGACAGGGCGATGGCTTTGTGCACAGCATCATAAGCGATGATCGACGTCACGAGCAGGACGGTCAGGAAAAAGGTTGTGACGCCAAAGAACGCCAGAAGGACCGTTCCCAGCACAAGCCAGCCGATGCCGAAGCCCCAGACTTCGCCCAGGGTGATCGCGCCGGAAGGGATGGGCCGTTCAGAGCGATGCTGGCGGTCGAAATCAGCGTCGAACGCGTCGTTCAGGTACATCCCGCCGAGGTAAAGGCAGGTGGCGCCAAGGCAGAGGAGAAAGAATCCGCTCAGCGGGCCATCGCCCGCGAGAATCCAGCCAGCGAGGCAGTTCGACCAAACGGTGGGCAGATTCGACGCACGGCCAAGGACCAGCAAGGTTCGTAGATACTCGCGCGCTGAGAGGGTGAGGGGTTCCATGAGCCGGCGCCGGCCTAGGCGAGACCTCGCGACGCCATTTCTCTGAGCGTCCATTCATATTCACTGGCGATTTGCTCGACAACATCGCGGTCCTTTAATTCGGGCGGCAGAACTTCCCAGGTATAGGTTTCCATCTCGATATGCGAGCAAAGCTTTGGGTCTTTGGCGAGGAGATCCATGACGCTGAGGATGTGATCGGAAGTGGTCTGGAAAACGGAAGTCGGTTTGCAGTGGAGAGGCACGTGAAAATGAATGCGCCATTGTTCTTCGCGCTCCGGACCGGGCGCTGAGAGGGGACGGAGCGCGTCATCGAGATCGGGATAGCGGGTGAGAGTGCCGTTGGCGTTGCGAGCAATGACCTGGTGATAATAAACAGGATCGACAAAGGCTTCGAGCGCCTTTTTGCTTTCGGCGAGCGGAGTGACTTTCATCGCGGAACTGAAGTGAAGTTTGCTGATGCGAATGCCATTGGAAGTAAGACGGCCAATCGCGGTTTGGGGTTGCTCGTACTCGACGGCGAGATGGCAACAGTCGTAATTGACGCCGAGGAACTGGTTCAACCGCTCGTCATTTGGATGATCGGTCCGCATCTGAACAAAGAACTGAATAGTTTCCGCCGTCGTTTCCAGGTAGCAGAGCGGTTCGGGTTCCAAACCGAGATGAAAAATCTTGTGGGTCCGTTCGCTCAGCCGCGCGATGTGCTCGACGACCTGCCAAAGATTTTTGCGCATTTGGGTGACTTGTTCCTGCGTGGTGATCAGCGGCTTGAAAGAGCAGGGGACCGTGCTGACGCTGCCCTCAACGCCGGGCGGGGCGAGTTCAGCCAGCAGGTCAAAGAGGCGGTTGGTGTAGATGACCCGGTCCGCAGTCGTCCAATCGGGGGTGTAAGCCAGCTCCTTCACGCGCGCGCCGTGAAAAGTTCCATAGGGAAAGCCGTTGATCGTGAAAATGTAGCAATTCTCCTTTTCCAACCAGCGTTGGAATTCGGTGAGTGTTCTTTGATCAGACAACTGGATGGCGGCCTGGTTGCTCAAACGAAGACCAATGCCGTAGGGCTTGTCGGCGGAGACGCGATCACGCACGGCGAGCGTGTATTTGACCAGTGTATCGAACGTCTCGGGCCAGTTCTGTCCGCGATGGATGTTTGTGCAGTAAGCGAGATGGATGTTGTGTTTAAGCTGCACGGTTAAACCTCTTTGTGACGGCGCTTGGCAACATGCGTGAAGTGTAACGGAAGCCGCCGGTTTCGGCTATGTTCTTTGCAGTGCCGCAGTGCCGGATGAACGAAATAGATGGGGAGGGAACTTGTGGACGAAAATGTGAGTGGCTTTTTGGCAATCGTACCCGTTTGTCAACGTGCCGCCGCCCGAGCGGCGCGGCGCAGCAGCTCGTGCAGTTCGGTTCCAAAAACTCAGGCAATCCATAGATCGTGCTTCCGACTGCAATTTTTTGCGCGGGCGGCGTGGAGCACAACTCGCGGTGGGAAATATAAAGCCTTACACGGAGGGACCGAAGTGCATCGGCAATCTGGACCTCAACCGGCTGAAGCAAGGCTTGCGCGCAGATCCTCGACGAGGGCGATCGTCTTTTGAATCTTATCGGCGAGGTTCGGATCGACCGATCCACCCTTTATGGCGTCTTGCAGTTCCTTCGCCGCTTCGACGGCCTTCGCGGCGGAGTCCAGAAAATTTGTCACTGCTTCGAGGCGAATCGATCCGGCCGCGGCTTCGCCGGTATCGGCCACGCCCGCCAATTGCTTGTTGATTCGCTGGTAAGCGCCGGTGCGGTCCGTGATGGCCTCGAGGCGTTCTTCGACTGTTTTACGCATCAGGGCGGAAGCCGTCCCGGTGGCGATATCGTCGAGCGCTTTTATTTCGCCGGTGTTCGGCCAGGAATTCTCGACAAATTGCATAAGCCGCTCGTTGATCTCCAATCGGGGGGGCAGGTCTTCTTCCTGCGCGGCGGTCTTGGCCGCCTTTAGCAATTCCCCGAGCTTGGCGGTCCAGCCGGCAATGTCTTTGATATCGTCAAATTCAGTCATAACTCGCGCACTCGGTTGACCAATTTTTGAATTTCGACCGCGGCGTTGACCAGGGAGTCAACGTTTACCGGGCGGCGCTCCTTCATGGCGGTAACCAGATTGCCGTGGGCTACGCTCCATTCATTAGCCGATTGCGCGGCGGCCTGGATCAAAGCGCGGCCCGCGCGAAGCCGGTCCGCAATCTCCTTCCTGCGCGCAAGGTATTCCGCATAAACTCCGTCGGTCCCCTGGAGCGCCTGAGCCAGGTTCGCTTGTGTCCCCTCGTTGCCCGGATGGGCGGGATCGCTCCCGGAAAGCTGCTTGAGCAGGCGCCTCCGGTAGCCGATAACATCACCATATTCAGCCCGAATCGCATCGTCGGTCGCGGTCGCGGCGGCGACAAAGATGTCATCCAGGTCATGGAGATCGCTCGCGATCAATCGGCAAATCTCGTCAACGGCCGGCTGGGCGGCGACCAGACTCTGCTCCAAGGATTTGGCGGCGCGAGCAATTGCGATTTGGGCGCTTATGAACTTGGCAGCGTCGGTGACGACCGAGACGGCTTCAGGCGAACCCGGGAGCGCGACTCCCGCGCCTTTTGCCAGAGCCGCCACCGAATCAGCGATTTTCTCCGCGGTGGCTGCCCCGCTTTCACCGGCGGCGATAATATCCTGCAGGGAATGGGCGTAGGCGGTGAGGGCGGCAAACGCTTCGTTTCGTGCTTTCCACTGGCGGTGAAGTTGATCCGCCTGGCTGGCTCCGCCTGACATGAGACGAAGCTCGGTTTCAACCGCCGCGCCTGAAGTTTCGACTGCGGAACGAAGCTGGTTCGAGGCGTCCACCAGCGGGCCCACGCTTGGCAGCGCAGCGCAGCCGAGAGCGGCCACGAGTAGAATTCCGCTCAGGAGCTCTCCATGCCGCCATGAGAGTCCTATTTTCCCCGCCAATTTTTCCATAAGTTCGGCTCCCCCGGACGCCGCCTACTAATTGGCGGTTGAATTCGCCTTAAAGAACTCGATCGCTTTCTCCGTGTGCTCGGTTGGGTCTTTTAGATCATTATCGGTTTCAATCGCCAGGACGCCGTCCCATTTCGCTTCTTGCAGCGCATGGAGCAGTTCGGGAAGTTTGGCGTCGCCCTCGCCGAGAAAAACATCGCGAGCACGATCTCCGCGAGGAGTGGATTCGACCTTTTTGTCCTTGAGATGAATGTCATAGACGCGGCCGTTGTACTCCTTGAAAACCTTGGCCGGGTCCATCCGGCTGCTCGCGATCCAACCCGCGTCCAGGCAGACGCCGATCCGCCGGTCGCGATGCTGGAGCACGTTTTTCAGGACGGCGGGGTTGCCATACATGCTGGTGATGCCGTGATTATGAACGGCCACTTTGATGTCGTATTCCTTAACCAGTTGCTCGAGATCGTCGAAAATCTTGAAATCACCGGGTTCGACCACGATTAGTTTCATGCCAAAGAACTTGGCGCACTCGAAAAGCTTTTTGTTCTCCTCATGGTTCAGTGAAGTGCCCGCGACGCCGAAAGTGTAAGCCACCAACCCGTTCTTATCGAGGACGTCCTTTTTCTTCTGCCATTCCTCTTTGGCACCGTTCGGGTCCAGGTGATTCGGGATGAGCTCAACGTCTTTAATATGATGTTTGGCGCAGAATTCCATCGCCTGATCAAAATTCAGGTTGCGCAGGGTCCAGGTCTGCATACCGAGCTTCGGACCGCCGCTCTCTGCCCGAACTGAAGCGCCGCTCAGGGCCAAAAGAGCCGCCGCTATGACCGATGTGCGTATAAAATGCATATTGTAATTGGAACGTATTGCGAGTAGTTGAAGGGGAAACCTCTTTGCGGTCAAGTCCCGACAAGCATCGTCGATTGATTTGGCGGCGCAAAGTGGCAGATTAGAAATCTATGCTCAGCAAAAAATCCGCCGGCACAACCCGGGCCAATAGCGGCTTCACGTTGATCGAACTGCTCGTGGTCATCGCCATCATCGCCATCCTGGCTTCCCTGCTCCTGCCGGCCCTGAGCAAAGCAAAAGCCAAAGCCCAGTCGATTAGCTGCCTCAACAACACGAAACAGCTCGCCCTCGCCGCCACGCTCTACGGAACGGATAACAACGACAAGTGGCCCGCAAACGGGCAGTCAGATGGCGCCATAAATCTGGCGAATCCACCCGCGAACTACATTCCGCGCGTTTGGATGGAAGGCCGCGAAGGCAGTAATCTGACGGATGAGAATAGCGCGGCGGGAACGCTCCTCGAACGCGTTTCCCTCATCGCCAAGTACATGAGGAATAAAGAAAGCTTTCGCTGTCCGGGCGACAAGGAACTTCTCGTCGGCACGAACGGCAAGCGCTTCCCTCGTCCGAAAAATTACGGCCTCAATATTTTCATGGGCTACACACCCGACGCGATTACCGGCCCGATCTATCATAACGAGCCAAATCCAAAGGTTAAAAACTTCAAAACTTCCGGCGGGGTATCCCGGCCAGCCGATTTTTTTCTTTTCGGCGAAATCCATCCGTTCAGCATTTGCGAACCGCCGTTTGGCGTCCATCCACAACTGGCGAACGAGACTCCGAATGTTTTTCACTACCCGGCCAATTTTCATGGTCAGATTTCCAACTTCACGTTCGCGGATAACCACGCCGAAAGCCACCGGTGGAAAAGCCCTCGCATGAACAGTCCGCTGCGCGCGGGGAAACTTCCGCCCGAGAGCGACGATGCTTTTTGGCATGGAGACCACAATGCTCCACATCCCAATGCCGCCGAAGTCAAAGACGACTTGATTTGGCTCAGCCAGCACGCGACGGAACTGAAGTAATCTAAATTCCGAATTTCGTTTCTGTAGCGGCGCCTCGTAAGAGCGCCGCTTCTTTTTGGATTAGCAGTCGCCGAAATCTCGTCCCCAATGCTATCTTTACGCATGGCGCGAAGCGACCCGCAGGGACCGTTCATTAAGTTGTCATCTCCGGAAACCGAGGAATTCTGGAAAATCCCTGTGCTGTACGAAGACGAAGCGCTCTTCGCGCTGGATAAACCGGCGCGCCTGCTGACTTCCCCCGACCGGTACGATCCGAATCGTCCGAACCTGATGCGGCTGCTCCATCGCGACATTGATCGCGACGCCCCCTGGGCAAAAGAGCGAAACCTGACTTATCTGGCCAACGCTCATCGACTCGATTTCGAAACCAGCGGAGTCCTTTTGCTGGCCAAAACCAAACCCGCTCTCATCGCCCTGGCCAATGAATTCGGAACTTCAAAACCCGAGAAGCAATATATCGCTCTGGTTGCCGGCACCCCGTCGGAAGATTCCTTTTCTTCCG
>DASYTB010000546.1:0-5566 GCA_036002705.1 Verrucomicrobiia bacterium | reverse complement strand
TTGTTCGTGATGCGAATGGTGCCGTAAACGACGTTTGTAATATCGATGCGAACATCGTCGATCAACCAGCCGGGAAACGCTGTTCCATCCCCATAGTCCAAAAGTTGATATTGCCAGGCCAGTTGGATTACGTGTCCGACGTATGGAGTTAGATCAATCGTTTCCTCCGCCCAACCGGGGCTCGCGTCGGAATAGCTACCCAGGGTGATCGGTAATGTTTGCGAATTCGTGAAAACAACCAAAGATGCGGATTCAATCGTAGCATCCTGGGTGAAGTCGTAATTTTGCCAGAATTTCAGGGACGCCACATTTCCGCCCGTCAGCTCGACTGCCGGGCTGATCAGGAAACTATCGACGTAAGAAGCTGACCCACCTTTAAGATTCGTGCCCCAGGCATTTGTGCCGGAATGGGCTGAAGTCGCGATACTGTTATTGGGAGTGCCCAGGGTCCATTGTCCCTCGATGTCGTCGCCGTTCTGGACCGTCCAGCCGGCCGCGCCGTTTTCCATATTGTCGCTCCAGGGGATGTTTAGGGGTTTCAGAGTGCGAAACGAATAGAGGTTGGTGTCGTTATCATCGATCGCCGTGTTTCCCGCCTCATCTCGGCTGGCCATTTGGAAATAGTAAATGCGGTCGGGGACGAGCGCCGCGAGACTCAGGCTGTGGGCTGTCTCAAGTTTTCCACGATATACGGTTTTCCCGAGGAACTTCGATTCTCCAAATTGTACGAGCGCGTCCGTCGGCTCGCTCGTTTCCCAGGAAATTGTGGCGTTCTCGTAATCAGACTTGACTTGAACATTCAGAATTCGAGGCAGGACCAAATCGACTTCGGCGCGCCCCTGGACCTTCGTACTGGTGGACGCATCGAGGTATTCGGCGGTGATGGTATCGCCATCGCTCACGGGCAAGCGTCCTGAACTCGGCGGTTCGTTTGTGCTGACAAGGGTAACAAACCC
Organism: Verrucomicrobiia bacterium; assembly: GCA_036002705.1. Lineage (GTDB taxonomy): Bacteria > Verrucomicrobiota > Verrucomicrobiia > Limisphaerales > SXQI01 > DASVNK01. The sequence continues at coordinate 4,610 of DASYTB010000546.1, read as the reverse complement.
TCGGAAGACTCCAGACTGCACCGTGGCCTGCAAATCCGCCGTGGTACTCCGGTCGCTGGGCTTGGCCGTGACGGTGACGGTGATATTCGACCGTCCCGCCAGGTCAGAGTCCGCGACTTCGATGGTGACCTTCGAGGGGACGGTATAGCTGCCACTATCCAGCGAAATTGTTCCCAGGCCATTTACGCCCGGGGCGAGAAAAGACAGGAGATTGCGGAGCAAATTCGGCCGGTTATTTGGTGCCGGTCCGTCCATGGGCACGGTATCAAGAGGGAAGCTCAGGAAAACCACCCTCCCGGTTCCCTCCTGTCCCGTGCGCGGATATTTTATTCCGACCACGTTCCCGTCCGGATCGAACAGAATTGGGACGGCGTTCGTCGTCGGGGTAAAAATATCGCTAACGTCGGGGCCGATATTCGGGGCAAACGGCTCCTGTTCGAGGATCGGATACTGCGAATAGTCGAGGGGCATCGATATGCCGGACGTGACGGAATCCAGGTCCGAACCCACAATGTTGCTCACGCCGTGATCTTCATCGCAGTCAGGACATGTCTCGAACATATTTGCAGGGTCAGCCTGCTTGAACTCGGCCACTTGGAGAACGTTCGTGCGAAACGGCACCAGACCAACGCGGGTGAGGATTTCCGCCGAGGAGAGCAGGAAGGATCCCCCCTTTGCCAAATAATTCGTAATCGCGCCTTGTTGGCCAGAGCTGATCGTGTCGGCCGTCCAAAAGCTGTCATTGATCCTCCAGATCACCACGCGAAAAGGATCGAGATCGGCTGCCGTTGGGGAACCGGCGGAGGCAACGTTCCAGACTTCGTACGAGACACCCGTCCGATCCAAGGCATCGGTATACGCGGTGATTGGGATATCTATACTTTCGCCATTGGTGACCGAGCTATAGGCGTTGACTACGAGGACGGTCGCCGCGGGTTTGGCCACGAAGCTGTAAAACGCCCCATTGTTATTGTTGGTGGAAGTATTGCCGGCCTCGTCGATCGAGACGACGAAGAACCGATAGGTTTGGCCAGCTTGGAGGTCGCCTAGCGTCACGCTGTGATCTGTTTTCAGCAGAGAATTTGTGAGCCCCACAAAAACCGAATTCGTGCCGTAGTAAACAACGGATCGCGCCGGCTCATCGGTTGTCCAGCTTATCGCCTCCTTTCCGAATTGATTGGTGGCGTTGATTTCGGTGATGACCGGCGGAATTAGATCCGCGTGGGCGCTGGCGGTAACGGTGTTTGCCGGCGAGGCATCCTGGTAAGTCGCTTCGATCTGATCGTCCTGTTTCACGTGCAATTTGCCGTCGTTCGCGACCGGTAGAGACGCGGTTTGAATCCCGCCGGTAAAGACGCCGTTATTACCAACCGCGTTCAGCACCACGGCTAGGCCGTTTGTCTCGCTGCTGCTGGTTAAATGAATGGTGGCGTTGGGCAGGCTGGCGAGATCAAGGTCGATGAGTTTGAGGTTGATCGTTGCCGGCACGTTGTAAGCGCGTTGATCCATGGCGATGACGCCCTGGCCGGGAATTGGCACGTCACCGGAGAAGACAAGGGCGAAATCCTGATCGATAGCGACGGTGTCTTTGCGCGAATCCTCGACCACCTTTCGCCCGATGACTCGAACGATATATTCTCCTGGCTCCGGGAAAGAGATCGCCACTCCCTCGACATTATTAATGGAATCAAAAGAGGAGGGATTGGGCGCCGATTCGCCTTCGATAAACTGGTTGCCGTGGTAAACGATGCCGCTCGGCGAAATCACTTCCAAATCGAGATCGTTGACCAGCGCCGGAATCGCGGGAGGAAAACCAGGAACATCCGTGTAAGCAAGCGTGATTTTGAGGGGTTGGTCAAAGCTGGCAATGACGAGGTGCTTCTCGAAAATGTCGCCGGTTTTCAGAAGAGCGGATTCATCGGTGTAGTCGAACTTTCTCTCGCCGCCGAGGAGCTCGGTCAAATCGATTCGGCCCCAGCCTTCGTCGTTGTTCGGCGTGTAGCTCGTCCCGCCCTGGTCGAGCGGGACAGTGTTATCCATATCGACGGCGGAATTGATCAGCGCGGCCTTCACCAGAGCCGGGGAAGGAGTGAGGTTCTGGTGCGTTTCGCGATAATACTGAACAAAAACGGCGGCCGCTCCGGAAGCGTGCGGCCCCGCCTGGCTCGTGCCGCCCTCGTATTGATAAAGCTCCGAGATTCCGAGCCAAGCATTTTCATCCGTCGCAGCCGACGATTGCAGCGACGCGATCCACGTACCGGGTGCCACCAGGTCCGGTTTAATCCGGCCATCTTCACAAGGCCCGCGGCTCGAGAAATCAGCCATGCTCTCCTGGCCGTCGGCGTAAATAAAAAAGTCGAACCGATTGTTTTCGGAAGCGCCTGTGGCGATGACATTCTTAGCGACTGCCGGGCTATCGATAGTTTTATCGCCCGGTCCGGCGTTGCCTGCGGAGAATTCGAGGATATAGGGTTGGTCGCCCGGCGTGTCGGGATCCGCATCGCGCACCAGGGCGTCGAATTCCATCGCGTCGGTATTGTAGCGGCCTTGCACATCATCGCCCCAACTGTTCGATCCGATATCCGCGCCCGCGTGAATCGCGTCCTTCGTGAGTTGCGCGTTGCTCGCCGGAGGTTCGAAGTTTCCCACGCCATCGAAAATCCGCTGCGCGATCAGATGCGCTTTGGGCGCGACGCCAAGGCCGTAAAGAAAGCCGCTTTCGTCCGTCTCTCCCGAGGCGCCATTGCCCGCGATGATCCCAGCCACGTGCGTGCCATGGCCGTGTTCGTCCGCAGCGTCCGTCAAGCTCCCGTAATGAAGGAAGGCATCGACCCGGCCCGTAATATCGGGGTGGAGCGGTTCCTCGCCCGCATCCAGTCCGCTGTCGGCGACAGCGACCGTCACGCCTTTCCCATCGAACCCGAGATCTTGAATCTCGATTCCGGTGGAATTCGCGCCGGAAGCGCCGCCTATGATTTGCACCGCAACGGCATCATGCAGTTTGCGTTTAGGAGCGGGTTCGACCCAGAGGACGGCGCGCGAATCAATCAGCACTTTTAAGCTTCGGGTAGAAATCTCGCCCTCGAGCACACTCCCGAAGCGAGTTTTGTCATATTTGGTCAGCGGACGAAATAATCGCTGCAGAATGGCGGTGTCTATCCCGCTCGCTTTAAATGAAAGCAAGGCCGTGACCCGCACTCGCTTTTCTTCCGGAATAGTTGCCAACTGTCGCACGGCCGTCTGGGTTTTGTGTTCGGGTCGATAAGGTCCGACCCAACGGACAAACGGGAGAGAACGAACTTGCGCGAGGCTGGCACCCTGAAAATCGGCTACGAAGGCATCTTCGGGAACCGGACGGAGTAGTTGCACGTGGAGCGATTCCAATTGCCGGCGCCACTCCGCCGGCGGGTTGTTCTCCAACTGAATTAGGTAAAGACCGTTCGCGGGCTCCTGGGCAACTTGCGCCTGCAACGCCCGGCGATTCGGCGCGGCGGTGACGATGGTCTCGTTCCGCAAAAGAATCCGTTTTTCTTCAGTACGAGCGGGCAACGCCAAAAAGGCGCACGCTATTACAAGAGCTTGCCAGGCTAAACTAACTCGACTCAACCGACGCATGAACTCAAACAAACGGAATAAGACCTATCTCTCGGCGTAATACTTTCGCTTCCGCCCTCCAAAAGAGCATTTTTGATGCTCAAAATCGGATCATCTCGTATTTTCAGCGGATGGCCCAAGATAGCACAAGGCCCAGTCCGCGGTTGAAAGAATTGCATCCGAGGCGACGCCAATCGCCTCGTGAACTGGTTTGCGCGCTGACCATTGCTGGATCAGACAGCGGCGGCGGAGCCGGAATTCAGGCAGATTTAAAGACCTTTGCGGCTTTGGGGGTGCACGGGACGAGCGCGATTACTTGCGTGACGGCGCAGAATCCAAAGGCGGTCCGAGCGATCCATCCCCTTCCGGCGCAGCTTGTTGCCGATCAGATCGAGAGCGTCTTTGAAGCGTTTTCACCGCGCGTGGTGAAAACCGGGATGCTGTATAACGTGCCGATCATTGAGAGCGTCCTTCGCTGTCTTGAAAACAAAAACGTGCTTCTTATTGTTGACCCGGTGCTCCTCTCAACGAGTGGTTCAGCTCTGTTGAAGCGCAATGCCGAGAAATTACTCGTTTCGGAGCTCTTGCCGCGCGCGACCCTCGTCACGCCCAACCTGATGGAAGCCGAGCATCTGCTGCAAGAGAAGATATCCTCCCCCGAGGGATTGCGCCACGCCGCGCGGCAATTTCCCGATCGATTTGGTTGTGCCGCCCTCGTAAAAGGCGGGCATCTCCACGGGGGCCGAACCGCAGTCGATTTTTATTTCGACGGCCAGGATGAACTGATACTCGAAGCGCCCTACATCCGCGGGATTACTACGCATGGGACGGGCTGCACCTACTCGGCGGCCATCGCCAGCCACTGTGCGCTCGGATTAAAACTGCCGGAAGCGGTGATCGCCGGGAAAGAGTTCATCGCGAATGCTATTCGAGGCAGCTATCGATGCGGTTCCCATGATGTGTTGAACAGTTTCTGGGGCAATGAGGTAAAGTGACTTTTTAAACCGGGCGGCGAT
>DASYTB010000545.1:0-2422 GCA_036002705.1 Verrucomicrobiia bacterium | reverse complement strand
CATCGAGCACGGCGATGGCGTTGGTGTAATGTCCCGCACCGCGATAGAGTTCCACGAGGGCCTGGCTGGCCGCGGACTCATCAGGATTCTGCGCCACGGCATTTTTCAACAATCCTTCGGCGCGTGGAAAATCGCCGGCGGCAAACGCGGCGCCCGCCCGGAGGGAAATAATGTCCAGGCGGTTGGTAGAGGGCAATTCCTTGAACTCGCGGTCGATGCCATCGAGTTCCGCGATGGCCCTGGGAATCCACTGCCCTGCGACATAGGCCCTAGCCAGGGCGATGCGCGCGACAAAATTCGTCGGTTGAAAATGGACCGCGCGCGAGAACTGCAAGGCGGCCTGGCGATACTGGAATTGATTAACGAAAAACTCGCCCAGGCTTTGACAAAACTCCGGCTGATCAAACGGACCGTTGTCGCCGAGCATCGTATCCCAGGTCCGGTAATTGCCAAACTTTTCCTCGAGACCTTTGCCATTCTCCGAAGGAACAGTCCTTCCCTTTTGCACCGCTTCGTTAAAGGCGCGGTTGAATTTGGCCGGGATATTGTTGGTATTCAGGTCCGCCGCCCGCGCGAAATCATTCCCGGCGTCAGCGAGTTTCTCGCTGCGCTGGAGGCTGACACCCCAATTGTTGAGCGCCCGCGAATAATATTTCGCGAGATAATGCGCATCAAGAGAATCATACTCTTCCAGGGCTTCTATCCGCTTCAAATAATCGGAAGCGTCGCGCCAGAACGCTTCGTTTTTCTGCAATTGATCGGGGGTCAATGGCGGCGGAAGGATTTCCTCGCGGTGAAAGGGATGGAGGCGAAGGGTCTGGCCGTTCGGTTCGGCGTACATGCGTTCAAAGAAATAACCGAAGCTTGGGTGCAGATAGATAACCAGGTTCGACACGGAGAGCGCGGTAACATAGAGCTGGAGATCAGCCTGGCCGACGCGCTGCCCTAGATCCTCGCGGCTGCCCATCAAAGGCCAGCGCGGTCCATATTGCCTGTGCAGTTTTTCATGGTAGGCCGGGTTTTCGAGCAAACGCGTGTTGACCATCGCGTATTGATCCCGCCGATCGGTCGGCGCGAGCGCCGCCTGAAGCATGCTCAACTGATAGGCGTCTTCGCTCAAAAGATAAGCCGGCTGAGTCGGCAAACCTTCCAGAGTCCGCGCGGTGAACTCCTTCAGGACAGTGCCGTCCCCGGCGCGAATGGGCGCATAATTCCTGTAAAGCAAGCCGAGAGGAACAGAGATGGCGGCGACGAGAACAACGAAACGAACGAGCGGATTGAGAATTTTGGCGAGCGGATTGTCATGCCGCCAGCCTTTGCGGGGAGGATCCGTAAAGACCAGCAAGGCGTATCCCGAGTAATAGCCGATGGCCAAGGCGCCGAGATAATAAAACGTCAGGAAAGGCAAGCCCAAGCCAAGCTCTGCCCCGGAGGCCGTACGCGAACGCGGACTGAATTTGATGTCGAAACAAACGAAGAGGCAAGCGGCCAGGAAAAACAAGTGAATGACTCGAAAAGCCAGGGTGGTGAGGCTCGCGCCCGCGGCACTGATATCCCCGGAACTGGATCGCCAGCGGATTCCCATGACAACCACCGGCAGGACCGAGGTCAGCCCAAGCAGGAACGCCCGGTTTCGCAGGTTTGGAATATCCGCCAGGTAAAGCTTCTGCCCCAGCCATGAAGCGCGCAAAATCTCAAAGAAGGACATTTCGCTCTGGCCCCTTAGTGTCCACGCCAACGGAAGAAGGAGATAAATGAGCAATCCGGCCATCCCCAGAAGCGCCATCCGGATGAGGAAACTTGGATCGAAAAAACGGATGCCTTTGATCCAGACGATCGCCCCCAGAAACAGCGGAAAGAAGCCAATCATTGCCCAGTTATTCGGGATGCTCAGGCCATAAACGAGCGCCGCCTTGAACAGCCACGAGTCATTCTGCGAGATGCGATATTCCAATAATGATCGAATCACATAGGCGAAAAGCGCCAGATCAAACAGTTCACCGGTAGCGGCCGTGGCATTCTCCCAGAAAGTCAATTGGAACGCACAAGCGCCTGCGGCGAGTATCACAGGCGCCCAGGCGAAAGGAATGGACAGCAATGAAAGTTCACTGCGCTCGCGGACGCGCTGTTCATGCGTGCGGTCGTGGGGAAGCAGTGCGACCGACCGGGCGAGCAACGCGATGGTCAAGCCACCGCAGAGAGCAGTAAATATGTTCAGGAGAAGCGGCTGAAGCGCCATGGGAAAGAACCGCAATGGGTAGGTGATCGCATAAAAAAGTGGTGATTGGCTCGGCGGAGTGCCTTCCCACACTTTCGAGACGATCGGCAGGCTGCGCAGATTGACCCAACGATTTAGTGTAAAGGCGAAGACCAACAGGGCTACGCCCCCGACAATCCAAGGCAAGGTGCGGTGGATAAACCG
>DASYTB010000544.1:0-4771 GCA_036002705.1 Verrucomicrobiia bacterium | reverse complement strand
TTCGGGCTCTCGCGTGGCTGGGCGGGGACCGACTTCGCGAGCAAGCAACGGTTAACCTTCAGACCCGGGCAATCGACCAAATCGTTCCCGGCTATTCCATGCACCTGATTTTGGAGAATAATGGATGGAAGTGGGATCTTTTCGACCAGACTACCCAGGCGGAGACTAACGAGTTTCTCGGTCAAATAGAGCGAAAGACCGCCGTGCTGCACCGTCTCGCATTGAAGAACCAAATGGGTGGATTCGCCCGTGCTGAGGATATAGCGCATACGTTGTTGGACGCCTTGGAGCAGGCTGAAATCAAGAAGATTGACCTGGCCACTGAAACCGCCCAATATTAGGCGGCGGCATCAACGGAAATATCGACGTCGCTCTGACCGTCCTTTCAATTCTGGGCGATGAGCCCCCAAAACCGATGGATGGGCGAATTCTGCCGGAGCGATGACTTATCGGCGAATCCCCAGAAACTAAGCCAGCCTGTAACCGGATCTCGCGCGATTTGGGGCTCTCGTTTGGCATGAGTACCTGAAAACAATCCCGAGGCGACCTCTTCCAGAATCCTGTGCAGGGCGGCGCCGCGAAGTTCAAAGATGCTTGACCCTGCTCTTGTATTTCCGCAACAGCACGTCGTTGTGCTCATCTCCGGCAGTGTTGCTGCTGATGTAAATTTCCGGAGGTTTGCCGACGCGTAGCGCGTACTCGATGCCCTGCACAATGATCGCGTTCACAATTAATGCGCCCGTCGAGGTACTGGTTGGGCCGATTTTCCCAGGCAATCCCGCGACTTCCAGGCAGGCGTCGCCTTCAACGCCGCAGTTATCGATCGTCAGTTCAGCGACCTCGGCGAGATTTGTGCCGCCTGAATGCCGCGCGGGCCACGCCCGACTGTGTGCCAGATTCGTAATGGCGATGACGCGCATTCCGATGTTCCGGCCTTCGTGCGCGAGATCTATGGGGACGGCATTTCTGCCGGAATTCGAAGCCACGATGAGCACGTCGCCAGACTTCACCGGATACGATTGCAATAAGCGGATGCCATAGCCTTCCTCCCGTTCATGGTAGGTCGCTTCTATCGCGTTTTCGTGCAGCATCAACCGCGAATCGAGTATCGGCGTAGCGCGGGCCAAATTTCCGGCTCGATAAAACACTTCTTCGGCCAGGGCGTGCGAATGTCCCGTGCCAAACGCGTAAAGCCAGCCTTCGTTCGCCAGTGCGCTGCCCAGCCACTGTGCCGCCAGATCAATTTTCTCCCATTGCGTGCGCCGCACCGTGTCCATTTGCGACCTCAACAATTCATAATAACGCTCCTTCGCAGCCATCTTATGAGCCATCAAAGGCGCGACGAGCGGCTCGCGCAAATTCAATCGAGTGCTCCGCATCCCCATGGATGCACCACGTTCGTGCTTCGAGCTCGAGCGCCTCTCTTTCTTCACATTGAATCGCTTCTCTTCTTCGAAGCGCGCGGAGTCGCTCCGCAAACTGTCTTCGGTCGAGAAGAGCGCCCTCTTCTGTCCTCGGAACTAAAGAGCCATCCGCTTTGTATCCGCGGTCGAGAAAGCCTTCCGGCCAGACTTTTACTCCTTTGGCGTCGCGTTGCACTGAGCCTCCGGCGCGAACATAAACGAATGTATTGGGCCAGTAATCCGCGATCATTTCAAGAAATGCGCGGCGAAGCGCAGCATCGCTTTCCACCATGTGGTAAAGCGCCCCGTGTAATTTGATGTGATGAAGGTGCGCGTGCCGGGTACGAATGATTGTATGGAGCGCGCTGACTTGATGAAGAACCAGCAGCTTGAAGCCGGTCGCGGAAAGCTCGCCCGCATTCCGGCCGAATCCGGTGCGATCCGCCAGGCCGGGATGCGCCCCAACGTGGACGTGGTGCTTGACCGCGAGTTGAACCGCGGCGCGCATTGTTTCCGCATCGCCTGCGTGGCCACCGCAGGCGATATTGGCCGAGGTGACATAACGCATGAGAGCCGCCGTTTTTCGAATCGGCTCGCCTTCGCCAAGATCGCAATTCAAGTCGTATCTCATGAAATGAGCTGAAAGCGGATCGTCTCGCCAGGACGCGCCTGTGCGACCCAGGGCAGGTCGTGCTCTTCATCGATCAAGGCGATTTTAGGATAGCCGCCGACTGTCGGTCCGTCGCGCATGGTGATGATCGGCTGTCCATTTTCCGGCACCTGCACCGATCCGAGTCGAACCGGTTCGCTCACGATTTCTGGCGGATTTGCAGGGAGGCGTGGTCCCTCCAGCCGGTATCCGACACGATCGCTCTGTGGACTGATTTTCCATTCGGCAGTGAGGAAAGTATCCCGGTCGGCCGGTGAAAAATCGTTCCATTGTGGTCCCGGCCAGACTCGGATGCGCGGCGGACTTGCATAATCGCGTTGATCTTCCCAACTGGCGACGCGCCCGGAGACTCCCGCTGCCAAATGAAAACGCGCGCTCGAGTTTCTTTCCAGGAGCGATCCGGCGCTGAGTCGCGTACCGAGATTTCCGCGCCCGTAAAAGCTGGCACTTCCGAAAAACGGTTTGGCGCTGAAACCACCCTCGACGGCGAGGTAGGACCACATTCCCGAACGGCATTTCTTAATCGAAACAACTTCACCCGCTTGCGCCGGATAAGCGCGCCAGGTTGGAATCGAACATTCGATCGGCGCACCGCAAAGAGCGATCCAGGCGTCCTGAAGCATTTCCAACCGGCTCCCTTGGAGAAGCAGTTCGATCAGCGCGGCACCCGGATCATTATCCAGCAGGCGATTCGCGCAGGAAGCGGCATGGGGATCCATAGAGCCGCCGATCGGCACGCCGAATCGCCGCCAGCCCGGCCGGCCCCGGTCCTGAATGCTCACGCCGAGCCCGGAATCGAGCACACGCATAATGTTGTTTTCAGTTGAGTTCAGGCGGCCAAGTTTTTTCAAATGCTCACGAACTGCACCTGATCACCGGGTTTAAGCAGGAAAGCATCTTCTTCCTGCGGTGCAACGGCTCGCATGGGATCAAAGATTTTCACATTGGTCCGGCCGATGATGTTCCAGCCGCCCGGCGAATCAACAGGATAGACTCCAGTGTGTTCGCCCCCAATCGCTACAGAACCCGCCGACACCTTTGGTCGTGGCGCATCAAGGCGTGGCGTGCGCAATTTGTGATGCAATTCGCCGAGGTAGGGAAATCCAGGCGCAAACCCGAGCAGGTGAACTTTGTAAACCGGCGCGGTATGAAATTTGACGACCCGTTCTTCCGAAATGCCATTGTGTTTCGCCACCCGTGCCAGATCGGGACCATCGTACTTCACCGGGATCTTGTGGAGCGGTCCGAGCGGGACCTTCTTTCGCCCGTGCTCCTCAAGGAAAGTGATCGTTTCCCCGGCGAGTTTTTCGAGCGGATCAGCCCCGGAAAGATCGAACTCGATCAGCATCGTTGTGTAACCCGGAACGAATTCAATCACGGTGGCCGGAGCTTTTTGTGAAAGAGCCCTGCTCATCGCGCGGCATTTGTGAAACGCCCATTCATCCGGGCTCTCCGCGAATTTCACCAGGATGGCGTTGCGTCCGTACTGGCGCCACTTCATAGCGTTGTCGCGTGGCCAACTACTGGGTTTTGATATTCTCTCCCAGGAATCCCGGCGGATACAGGGACTTGTCAACTCCGGTTCCAAGATCGACACCCATGATTCCTAAAAAAGAGCGTCCAAACGCGGCCTTTTCGGTGTCGCTCATCAGGTTCTCCACCACTTTCGTCCCACGCTGATCCAGTTGGTGTCGCTGCTGCGTCCAGTTCGGGTCATCGGAGGGCCGCGACGGAATATCCAGGCCGCGCGAGACAGCGTTTTCATAAACCTTCTGAATCGTGTCGCGGATTCGATCGAGCTTCTGCGGATCATCAATTCCGGCGGCCGACTGAATCAGCGACGCCTGGAAGGTGGCGAAGTCCGCGGGAGAATGTTCGAGTTTTTCAAGGTCCGGCTTGAGCCGCTGCAACCACTCCCGTTCTTCCGGTGTCAGAGCGTTCTGAAAAGCTTTTGTCCGCAAAGTCGAGGCAAACGCGCCCATGTCCGCGTAATTCGAGAAAGAAGCGGGATCAGGCAGTTTTTGGGCGGGCTGAGCTGGTTTGCCGGATGCCTTCGCGCTTGCCTGTGCCGCCTGGGTCGCTCGTTTCTCCAGGTCTTTGTTCGCATTCTTGAGAGCGGCAATTTCCCCTCGGAGCTTATGGACCTCGGCGGCTTCGGTCTTGAATTTATCTCGCTCCTGTTCCGTTTGGTTCAGCCTGGCCTCGAGTTGGACGGCCTGCGTGTGAAGGTCGCTGGCCTGCCGCTCGAAATCAGCCGCTTGCGCATTCATTCGGCTGGAAGCCTTTTGCTGCAGCAGGAATCCGGTCAGTCCGGCGGCAATCGCGGCAAAGATGAGTGCAAAAACCAGATTCGATTTCATATGGATAGGTTTTTATACACAAACCACCCTCTTCGGGCGAGTGTTTCGTTCAGTTGACGACGTTGCCTGGCCAGCCGTGACAACTTGGATCGGGACGTATAATCTCCCGGCAACGAATGGCTCTGCGACTGTTTAATACGTTGTCACGCTCGCTGGAAGATTTCCAGCCGCTCGACCCGGCGGGGAAAAAGGTCGGAATGTACTGCTGCGGCCCGACCGTCCATAATTTCGCGCATATCGGCAACTTTCGAACCTTTGTTTGCGCCGATCTGCTTCGTCGTTATCTGCAATTCCGAGGCTTCGACCCGCGGCACGTCATGAACATCACGGACGTGGAG
>DASYTB010000543.1:0-5280 GCA_036002705.1 Verrucomicrobiia bacterium | reverse complement strand
AAAAAAACGACCGGTCAAGCCTTAAATCAGAATGAATGATACCCGGACGTAAATCGTCCATTTTGAGAAGAGAAAATATGATGTTGAAAACACAACTCACGAAGTCGCGATTGTTAAGGAATCGCCGCCCCGGTGGCTTTACGCTAATCGAGGTTCTGCTCGTGATCGTAATTATTTTGATGCTGGCGGGTGCGCTGGTCGTTTTTGTTCTGCCGCAACAGGAGAACGCCGAAAAGAACACGACGAAATTGCTCCTGCAAAACATCGAAACAGCTTTGGACACGTACCGTCTGAATATGGGACGTTATCCCACCACCGAGCAGGGGCTCGATGCGCTTCTGACGAAGCCCACGTTCGAGAATGAGCGGCTGGGCGATAAGTGGGCCGGTCCGTATGTGAAACCCGGCACCAAGCTCGAAGATGCCTGGGGCAATAAACTTCGCTACGAATTGGCCGACACATCCGCGAGCGATGATCCGAACACCAAAAGTGGCCCGCGCTATAAGCTTTATTCCGTGGGTCCTGACGGGCAGCCGGACACAGCGGATGATATTAAGCCCCGGCCCGATAAGACCGATACAGATACTGGCGGGACAGCCAAGTCCGATTAGTCGGTTTCGCAAAAAGACGTGAAGATTCGCACGAACAAGCCCGAGCGTGGGTTCAGCCTGGTCGAAGTCCTTTTGACCCTGGTGCTGATCCTTTGCCTTGCCGCTGCCTCGGTTTTCACGTTCACCGCCATTTATCGCAGTGCCAATTTGGATGAGGGATATGATCGTTTTCAGTCTCTCATTCGATTTGCTCAAGCCGAAGCAGCTACGACCGGCCGGAAGGTGCGACTGCAGTTCGAACCCATCTCTTCCACAACGAACAGCGAAGACAAAAGCACGCTGCGAAATATCAAGGTGACTTGGGAATCGGACCTGCTGAATAACCCCGGCGTGTTCCAAACCTACACGAATAAATCGTGGAGCGAGGATTTGGTGAATGAATTGGTCGGCGTCGAGAAAGTGCAGCCAATCCAATCGCCTGCGGTGGCTCCGCCCGGAACTGATTCGGGCAACAGCGTCGCCAGCTCAGAAAGCGCTAGCCAGGCCGACTCTAGTGACCAGGCGAGCCTGGCAAACGGCACCGCCTCTTCCACCCAAAGCGATGATACTGCTTCGGCGACTTCGGCCAACGGCAGCAGCTCTGACTTTCCCGCGATAACGTTTTATCCCGATGGCTCGTGCGATTCCGCAGACATTATTCTCGCTTCGCGAAACTCCGAAGACGACCGTCGAGTCGCGGTCCGGTTGAGTGGTTTTCTCGGTTCGGTTTCGGGACGCACTGTTTCAGCGTCAGAGGTCAACTCCGATCCCACGAACGATTTCTTCGACGATACTCCGGATGAGCAGCAGGCCGCCTCAGCGGCGGAAAGCGACTCCTCTCCGGGACAAAAAGAGCTTGCGAATTAGCTCGCAAGCGGCCGACGTTGGTTTCACTTGGAAACCCAATTTCCACCTTTCGATTCTCGACTTTCATTTCGACATTCTCGCCGCTTCCGAAGCGGCTCGGTGCTGCTCGAAGTCGTTTTGGCCCTCGCTCTTTTCGTGGGCGCCGCCACGGTAATCAGTTCGGGCTTGAACGCCTCGATCCAATCCGCGCAACGTCTTCGGCTCGAAAATCACGCCGCGAATCTCGCGATTTCCGTCATGTCGGAGCTGCAAATGCACGCTCGGCCGATTGCGGCGATTGGACCCGACCCTTTCCCGCGTCCGTTTCAGGATTGGACCTATAAAATCGAAGTATCGCAGGAACAGGGAAATGTCGCGGATGTGGATTCCCTCCGGCCGGTGGAAGTGATCATCCGGCATTCGCAAGAGAACGCGGTCTATCGTATCACGCAACTTTTTCGCGCGAGCGAAATCTCCGCCAGCGTGACCAATCAAGCGAGCGAGCCCTTAATGCAAGGCTCGCCCACGCCATGAAACTCGGGAAAGGAGCACGGCCGTCCCCGGGCGCAGCAACTCGCAGCTATAGTACGGCGTCGAATTGTAATCGCCCGCTCGATAAAGCAACTCCGCAGAATACAACAACAGAGCCGCGTCTTCGCCGCTCCGCATTCACCCTTGTCGAAGTGATTCTGGCGATCCTGATTATCTCGGCAATTATCACGGTCCTGCTTTACTTTTATCAACGTGCGAGCGAATTGCGGCAGAACGTCATGCGGGAAGCGGAATTCCTTTCGGTGAGCCGAATGTTCCTGGAGCAAGTCAGCTCGGAATTGCGCACCGCGCGGGTGGTGGAAGATCAGTTCATCGGGATGGAAGGCAGTTCCAATTCCATTACTTTCGTTTGCACGAGCATCCCGCAGATGGCGCGCTGGATCGTCAGCACGAACGAGACGGTCATCCTTCCGCCGGCGACGGACCTCAAGCGGGTGACCTATTCGTTGATGATGGGAACCAATCTGATCGACGCGCGCGGGGTGGATCGGACCGAAGAGTTGCTTGTGGGGGCTTCCTACGCGGCGGGCGCGAATTCCACTTCCTTGAATATGACGAACACGACTTCGCTGGTGGAATCGAATCTTGTCATGACGAATGAATTCCAGCTCATTCGGCCTCCAGTAACGGACAAAATTCGTTACCTGCAATTTCGGTATTGGTCCGGCACAAATTGGATCGATTCGTGGAGTGGCCTCGATCTTCCCGCTGCTGTTGAGATTACGATTGGGCATGACCCAATGCCCGCCGAGACGACGACCATTTCCACTTCCAGTTCTGGAAGTCCCGACACGAGCGACGACGAGGCCTTAGGTTCGACGGGAGCGGGAGAATATCCGTATGAGTTTTTTCGCCGCGTTGTATTTTTGCCCAACAGCCGTCCAACGACGATTTCGACAAACCAGGTCCCGGGGGAGCCGAGCGTTTCTGCGACGGGCGCCGCGTTTCCAGCCCTGTGATCGAATCTGATCGGCCTTTGTTGCGTCCAGATCGATTCCGATTTTTGCTGCTGCGTCCCCACGATTCCTTCAAAAAGAAGCGGTGATTTTACCGGTGGCTCGACGCGAACTGCGCGCCGCCGCTCGGAACCCGAAGCTTTATGCCTGGCGGGTGCGGGTGGGGGTGCTCGAATTGATCGTCGCGGCCGTTTTGATTCTGGAACAGAATGTAAGGAGGAGTTCCGGAGGGGCGTTTTGGTTTCTGGCGGGAATCGCGCTCGTCTTTTGTCTTCTCGATGGGCTCCGAAAGGCCGCGGACAGCATCAGCCTCGAAAAGCGCGAAGGCACTCTCGGACTGTTGCTCTTGAGCGGGATTGGTGGTGGCGAAGTCATTCTCGGTAAATTCGTTTCCGCGATCGTGCGCTCGCTGAACGGGCTGCTCGCTTTCGTGCCCGTCCTCGCTTTGACACTCCTTTTCGGCGGCGTCACGGGCGCCGAATTTTGGCGAATAGTCCTGGCGCTGTTGCTCACGCTCTTGGCCTCGACCTCGCTCTGCCTGCTCGTCTCCGCCCTTTTTACGGAGGACAGCGCGATTTGGGCATTGGGTCTGCTGGCCGCGCTCTGCACCCTGCCGTGGCTCATTTTCGGGGTGCCAGCGCGAATCACGGGGCGTCTTCTCTTGAGCGGGCTGGCCTCGCTTAGCCCGGTCGTTTTGTTCAACAACGCCAGCGCGAGCGCGACCTTAATGTCGAGCCGCCCGTTCTGGATTGGAACGTCCGGTATCTTTCTTATTTCCATCATGGGGTTGATCGGAGCAAGCCGCGTGGTTCGCGGAAGTTGGCGGGAGAAAGCGCGTCCAATGCATCCGCGAAAAACTCTTTGGTTTGGCCGATCAGAACAACCTCAACGACAACACCAGCTTCTCGACATCAACCCATTTTATTGGCTGGCGTTTAACCAGCCCCTGCATCGGCTTTACCTCCTGCTCTGTCTTGGTGCCTTTCTCCTCGGCACCACCCTTTCGGCCTACGTCACGCTTAGCGGCCCAATCTTCGCCGGGAGCAACCGTCTCGAGGCGGCTGCTTCTCCGGTCATGTTCACGCTGAGCTTGCTCTTTATCATGGCGGGCGTTCGAGTCGCCAGCCAAAGCTCGAAGATGCTCGTTGAGGCCCAGCGGAGCGGGTTTCTCGAACTTGCCATGGGAACGCCGATAAAGGCTGCCGATGTCATCGAGGGCCAGTGGAGTGCGTTGCGGCGCACGATCATGCCCGTTTTGGTCGTCACTGCCGTCGTGATTGCCGTCTCGTTGTTGTTCCTTTTCTCCAGGCCACGCGGAGCTCTGATCATTACCGGGCTCCTGCTCCTTCACAGTATCCTCGTCCTCTACGTTATCGGCTGGGTCGGAATGTGGATGGCGCTGAGCTCGAAGACACCTGGTCGAGCCTTTTTCAAAACCATCCTTGTTGGGTTCTTCATATCGAATGGGATGTCGTGCTGCGGAGTGCCGCTCCTCTTTCCTCTCATCCTCCTTTTTGTGGCGAGGAGAAAAGTTCATAGGCTTCTTCCAGCCCTCTTCAATAACGTTCCCCCCGGAGAACTTTTCGCGCCGCCTCTCGTCTCGGCCGTAGCGCCGCCGGTCATACGATAATTGATGGTGATTTGCGACTTGGAAAACTTCCTCCCGGCGGGCAAAGCTCGTTCCGTGACCGTGCCATCATGCCTCACGAAACTCCTTCAGGTGATAATCTGCGGCGCGGCGCTATGTCTGCCCGCGGTCGCCGAGAACGTCCCGCCTGCTTCGCGCTACGGGCTCGTCACCGAAAAAATCTCCTCCTTCATTCGGCACGAAATGGAGGAAAAAGAGATTCCAGCGATTTCAATTGCTCTGGTAGAGGATCAGGAAATTGTCTGGTCCGCCGGATTTGGGAACGCGCGAACGAACATGCTCGCGACCGCGGATACGGTTTATCGCGTCGGCTCCGTTTCGAAACTGTTCACGGATATTGCCGTCATGAAGCTCGTCGAGCGCGGCGCGCTCAATCTGGATGTGCCAATCACGAAGTACGTGCCTTCGTTCCACCCGATGAATCGATTTGGTAAGGATATCACGTTGCGCGAACTGATGGCGCATCGCTCCGGCCTCTGCCGCGAGCCGCCGGTGGGCAATTATTTCGATCCTACCGAACCTTCGCTAGCGGCGACCATTGAGAGCCTGAATCAAACAGAACTCGTTTATGAGCCAGGCACCCACGAGAAATACTCGAACGCGGGGGTGGGTCTGCTCGGATATATTCTCGAGGTAACGCAAGGCAAGCCTTACTTGGATTATATCGAAGCGGAAGTGCTGAGGCCGC
>DASYTB010000542.1:0-2227 GCA_036002705.1 Verrucomicrobiia bacterium | reverse complement strand
GTGCTGCCCGAAAGAAGTTCCGAACCATTGTTGAAAGATTCGAGCTCGGTGACAGAATCTTTGTGCCCTTTCAGCACGGAGCCCGCGACCAGATTTGTGCCATTCTCCGGCAACGACCAAAGCTGGATCGTGTGCTCAGGTCCAGCCGCGGCCAATTTCTCGCCAGCCCAGGCAAGGGCCTGCGATTCCACGCCGAGTTTTGTCCGGGCGATGGATTTTCCGTCCTTGCAACTCCAGACTTCGAGGATGCCGTTATCGGACAGCGTGGCAAGATGGGAGCCGTCCTCGGAGATTCGCAAGAGCTTGAGGCGTTGATTTGTTTGGATCGTTTGGTGTCTCGTGTTGTTGGTTAATATTTCGATTTGGCCGCTTTCAGAGGCCAGCGCGAGCGATTGGCCGCCGGACGTGGCGCTTGCGAGAGCCGGAGTAATTGTGAAATCAGCGTGAAGAGGGGAGGGGAGGAGCGGTTGGCGGCGCCACAGTTTGACCTCCCGGTAGCTGCCCGAAGCGAGTAATTCGCCATCGGGACTGAAGTCGAGCGACTCAATCAAATCGAGATGCGCGGCGTTTGTTTCGCCAGAGGCAAGGCGGCGAATCTCCGGGTCTGAAATTGGCCCGATGGTGCGGCCGGTTGGAAGTTGATAGACGAAAAGTTCATTCCCTCGTCCACACGCCGCGAATTGCCCATCCGCAGTCACCGCCAGGGCAAGGATCGGGCGAACATTTTCACCCAAAGGACGCCACGCAATCGTTTGCTGCCCGCGAACTTCACCGTGCGCGCCCTGCTGGATCCACAACTTCAGTAATGCGAGTTGCTCTGGATTCAGGTCAGGCGCGTTCACCTTGTTATCCTTCGGCGGCATGAGCGGCTTTTCGAGATGGCCCGCCGCTTTGAAGATCAGACTCTCTCTGGGATTTTCCGGAACGACTGCCGGACCAGATTCACCGCCTTTGAGAATGGTTTGTGGTGTTTCCAGGATCAGATCGGCCTTGGCTTTGGTTTGATTGTGACAGGCGAGGCAGCTCTCTTTAAGGAACGGCAATATTTCCGATTCGAAATCGACCGGTTTGGTCCGATTCAAGGACGCAACCGGCAAAGGGTGATTCGATGGGACTTCGTCCCCAAGCGCCGAAACGAAATTTAAAGAGAAGGCAGTTAATAGAATCAAAGCCGCATGAAGAGCGGTCAGAGCAAAGGGAGAACTGCTGCTTCGGCTCCAGTCGTGAAAGGCTTCTTCAGATGGCATACGGGTGGACGCGCAAACTTACGATAACTTTTACGTTTTCGGAAGCGCCCTGTCGCGATAAAAGCGCCGCACCTGGCTCATTTCCTCCTCCAGTTCCGTCAGACCAATCGAGCGCGCCATATCGCCAATCGTTGTTTTCGGATCGTTCGACCAGAAAATGCCGCAGTCCTCATCTTCGTAGTAGTGGAAGCCGACTTTATCGCCGTAGGCTTTTCGAAGGGCTTCACCGTTTCGCAGCTTTGAACTCCAGGGCAGGAGCGCGTAGCTCAGGTCAATTTCGTTGACGAGAATCTTTTTCGGAGGACGAATTTGATCGGCGATCTTGCCGGTGGGTTCGAAGATCGAGGCATTGTTGCGCCAGGTGCTGGAGGCAATGTAAAAGCGATTTTGCCGCGCGCGAGCGGCGGGTTGGGAAGTTTGGGGCGATTGGGTGGGCCACGCAATCAATTCAGCGCCTTGCCGCGCCAGTTCGGCCCAGCCATTGTCGAAATCCATGTCGTAGCAAATCTGAAGGCCGAGCTTGCCGAAATCACAATCGAAGACCGGGAGCGTCGCACCGGGAATCACTCCGCCTTCCAGCGTGCCACGTTCGAGCGAAACGACCGGATGAACCTTGCGATAGGTGCCGAGCGTCTCGCCTTTGCGGCCGACCAGAACCGCCGCGTTGGAACATTGCTTTTTCTCTATGGAATCGAGCAAATAGGTCGGAACCACGATGTAACAGCCATGTTCACGCGCTTTGGCCGTGAACAGGTCCTGGACGGGACCTTCAAAAGGGACCGAGCGCTCAAGGCCATTATCGCCTACTTCGCCCGTGATGGCGGCCTCTGGAAGGATGACCAAATCAACGTTGCGCCCGTAGTGGCCTCGCGCCTGCGCTGCCATTTCATCGACGATCCCGGCGAGTTGATCGAGCCGGCTGCGGAGGCCGGGATACTCCACCCAAAAAGATTGCATGACGCTGCCGACAATCACTTTGC
>DASYTB010000541.1:0-2302 GCA_036002705.1 Verrucomicrobiia bacterium | reverse complement strand
ATTTCTCGTTAACACCGTGGCTTCAGCCCGGTGAAAGTGAGCCGCCCAGGCGCTAAGCCGTTTCAACGGTTTATTCATTTCGCGCCGTTCGCAACGGGCTGAAGCCGCGGTGTTAATGAAACAACTGCGAAATATCCTACCTAAGAACTTCATCGCCGCAGGTTATTGCTCATCTGCATCATTTCGTCCGCGCTCTGGACGGCCTTCGAATTCACCTCATAAGCCCGTTGCGCGAGGATCATGTTCACCATTTCCTCGACGACTTTGACGTTCGACATTTCCAGGTAGCCCTGCTGCAACTCCCCGTAGCCGTTTTCGCTCGCGTTGCCCAGTTGCGGCGTTCCGGAAGCCTTGGTCTCCTTGAAAAGATTTCGACCGATTCCGTCCAAACCCGCCGGATTGGCAAATCGAACCAGTTGCACCCGAAAATTCTGCGTCCCGCTGGCGCCGCTGGTCGTCACCTCGCCGTTATTGGCAATGGTGATCTGCGTGGTTCCCTGCGGGATCGGCTGAAACCCGCCTTGCAGCGGAAGCCCATCGCTCGTGGTAATGCGCCCGTCTGAAGCGGTTTTCAACGCGCCATCCCGCGTGTAAGCCAGCGTGCCGTCCGGCAACTGCACTTCGAAAAACCCATCCCCGTGAATGGCCACATCCATCTTTTCCCCCGTTTGCGTGAGATCCCCCGGTGTGAAAATTCTTGCGGTCGAGACGATCCTCGAGCCGTGCCCAATCTGCAAGCTCGTCGGTAATTGGTTCCCCGCGCCTTGCTCCGAACCCGCGGCCCGCGTCGTCTGATAAAGCAAATCCTGAAATTCCGGTTTCGACTTTTTGAATCCTGTCGTGTTGACGTTCGCGAGGTTGTTGGCAATGACATCCAGGTTGGACTGCTGGGCCTGCATTCCTGTCGCGGATGAATAAAGAGCACGAAGCATAGCTTAAATCATCAGCTTGGATTGCCGAGGTCGCTGATCGCCTTCGACATCCGTTCATCCTGTAGTTGCACGACCTTTTGGTTCGCTTCATACGCGCGCATCACGCTCACCAGGTTCGCCATTTCAAGGACCGGGCTCGTATTCGATCCCTCCAGAAATCCCTGGCGAACGCTCGAGGTCTGGTCTCCGGTCTGCTGGAGCGCCGGATCCTTGGCCAGAAAGAGCCCGCCCCCGGTCGGCGTGAGCAGATTCGGGTCGTTGAAACTCACCAGATTCAATTTGCCGCGCGGTTGATCGCCCTGGCTGATGCTTCCATCCGCGGCGGCGCTGATCGCCATGGAGTTATTCGGATCGAGCTGGATCGGCCCCCCATCGCCCATCACCAGGTAACCCTGCTTCGTGACAAGCTGGCCTTCGGAACTGAGCTTGAATTCGCCATCCCGCGTGTAAGCAGTGCTCCCGTTCGGAAGCTGCACTTCAAAAAATGCCGAGCCATCGATCGCGAAATCTGTGTTTACGTCCGTTCGCTTGATCTCGCCTGGCGAAAAATTCAACCGGCTGTGGCTGGCTGGGAGCGAGACAGCCTGACCAAGAGCCTGGCCACCAGCAACGGTCGGGGTGAGCATGCCGCCTCGAACCGCTTCAAAGCTTAGCTCCTGCTTTTTAAAACCAGGGATCGAGCTCGAGGCCATATTTTCCGATATAACCTCTTGCCAGCGCGCATTCGCGTTCAGTGCTGATGCTGCCTGGTAAAGACTGACGTTCACGGAGGCAGCTAAGCACCTGATGTGCCATAGGGCAAAAATCCGCCGATTCCCCTGAAAACACGCGATTTCCGCACGCTTTTGCGTTCAGCTTCGGATGATATTTCCGTCTCGTCTCCCGTTTTTCGGCAAATTGTTCCTATCCTTTGAGCCTCGTTCTCGATCTCAAAGGCCACGCAGCGGCGTTGTCGAGGTCTCGTTTCCGCCAGCGCCACAATGGGAACAAAACGAGGAAACGAAACCCGAAATCTGGAGATGCGTGACTCTGCTAGCGCGCAATCCGCACGAGCTCCATTAATCGACAGATGTCGCGATTTGTCTCGTGGCGAATTCCTGGCACTCCATCGGCATCGCTCGTGGGGAAGAAAGGGCCAGCGCAAACTGTCCCGAAGGGACGATATGACAATAGCCCAAAAGGCGAGTCTTCGAGCCGGCAGCCCTGGGTACCCACGCCTCCTGATTCCTTGGTCTTTTTCGATTTGGCCCTTCGGTTAGCGGACGGGCCAAATGGAAAAAAGACGGTGCGCGCTCCGCCGACTGCTATCTTTCTTCGTCAGGCTCATAATGTGCTTGCCGGCCGTGCCTAAACCCCAAAGGGCGGATTCC